>JAYSPJ010000956.1:0-6345 GCA_043722155.1 Bradyrhizobium sp. | reverse complement strand
GGCGCCTTTCGGAAAACTCCTGGACGCATAGGCCGTCACCGGCGGCTGCACCGGCACCAGCGGACTGGCGAAGACGTAACCGATCGGCGATTCCGGGCCGAGGCTGGTGGACTCGAACGCGACGTCGCGCACCTGCTCCCATGCCCGACTTTCCGCACCACGGGCGGGCGCGCTGCGGGAAACCGAGACGCGTGAGCGGGAATCGATCCGAAGGCTGCGATGCGGGGTCTCGATCACGATGCTCTCGGTGTGGATCCCGAAAAAATCGTGCCGAATTGTGCGGTCCGCCGGCTTCGGCCTGATCTCGACGTTATGCGAGACCAGTTGTTGTCCGTCGCCGCTCTTCGGCTCCAGCCGCAGCGAGCACCGCGCGAAGCTGACCTGACTTTCGTAGGAGTAGCTGGTGACGTGACGGATGTCGTAGATCACGCGAGGCCCGTCAGCTTTTCAGGCCGGCTGGCATTGGGCCCGTGCGGAAAATAGTGCGACCCGATGGCATCGGACAGCGTCAGCAGATCCTGCTCCAGCGCGAACAGCGTCTTGGTGTCGAGCGATGCCGCCTCCGCCGTCGTCAGCGTCGCCTGCAGCGCGACGGCGAGCCGCTGCGGACGTTCGATCAGTCCCCCCTCCTTCAGCGTCGGCAGGCTGGCGATGTGATCGTTCAGCGCGGAGACCTGAAACGCGACCGAGCGGGGATTATAGGGGTCGAGCACCACGAGGTCGCGCACCGGCGCCAGCAAGGGGCCGACGAGGTAGCGCGAGCGATAGGTGATCTGGCAGTCGACCAGGGTCAGCAGGATGTCGAGGTCCTCGCCGCCGGCCTCGTCATAGGCGAACTGGCGCGCGAAACGCATGGTGTTGATGGCGCGTTCGGCGCGGCGGCCCATTTCGAGAAAGCGCCAGCCGGCGGCGCGATTCATGTTTTCCTGCGCCAGCCCCGCGAAGCTCGCCAGTTCCTGCAGCGTCAGTTCGGCGGCGATCATCACGCCGTCATCGTCTTCGACTTCCCGCGCCAGCCGCTCGGACATCTCGGTAATCACCTGCCAGGCGTCCGGCGACAATCGCTCACGCAGCGATGTCGCGGTTCGCTGCGCCGAACGCACCAGCGACAAGGCCGAGCCGAATTTTTCCTGGCTCTGCAGCGCCTCGGCCACGACCTTCGAGGGTTGCGCGCGCGAGGTTTGCGACGCCGCGCCCCATGTCACCAGCAGCCGCTGCACCCGCTCGATCGCCTGCAGCACGGTCGGGGAACCCTTGCCTGCATCGCGTTGCATTCCGAGCGCCCGCAGCAGCCGCAGCGTCGCCTCGGCGCGCTCGAGATAGCGGCCGAGCCAGAACAGATTGTCGGCAGCCCGGCTCGGCACCACGCCGGCGATGCGCCGGATGCGTACGGTGTCGCCCGCCGGCAGCAGGGTAGCGGTCGACACCGCCTTGTCGGACACCACCCAGACGTCCGCCGCCCGGGCGCCGTCGCCCATCGATACCGCGCGGGCATCGAGCTGATCGGCGATCCGGCAAAAGCCGCCGGGCATGATGGTCCAGCCATCGGGCGTCGCGGTCGCGAACACCCGCAGCACAAACGGACGCGGCGTGATGTGGCCGTTATCCCACACCGGCGTGGTCGACAGCCGAACCAGTTCCTGGCCGACATAATCGATGCCGCGATCGGCGATCGCGGTCTTGAGCCGTTCCCGCTCGCTGGCCGACAATTCGCCGGCGAGCACAGGCCCTCTGCCGAACCCGGGAACGCCCCTGCCATACGCGCCCTCGATGGCAAACTCGTCGAGCCGCGACAGCACTTCCTCGCGCGCGGCTTTCTGGCCGCACCACCAGGTCGCGATATGCGGCATCTTCAAATCCTCGCCGAAGAAACGCCGGCTCAGGCTGGGCAGGAAGCCCAACAGCGCCCGCGCCTCCATCACGCCCGAGCCCGGCATGTTGGCGACCACGACGCCGTTCTTTCTGACCACGTCGATCAGGCCGGGCACGCCGAGCTGCGAGGATGCGTCCAGCTCCAGTGGATCGAGCGAATTGGAATCGACCCGGCGCAGCAAGACGTCGAGCCGCTTCAAACCGGCGACGGTGCGGATATGAATGCGGTCACCGCTGACGGCGAGATCGTCGCCCTCGACCAGCAGAAATCCGAGATAGCGCGCCAGCGTGGCGTGCTCGAAATAGGTTTCACTGAAGGCACCCGGCGTCAGCAATCCGATGCGCGGTTCATCGCGGTCGGCGCTGGCGCGCAAGCCGTCGCGGAAGGCCTCGAAGAACGGCGCCACGCGCTCGACGTTCATGGATTTGTAGAGCGAGGGGAAGGCGCGCGACAGCACCAGCCGGTTTTCCAGCGCGTAGCCCGCGCCCGACGGCGCCTGGGTGCGGTCGCCCAGCACCCACCAGCGCCCATCGGGCCCGCGCCCGACATCCGCGGCATAGATGCTGAGATAGCGGCCCCCCGGCGGTTTGACGCCGCACACCGAGCGCAGATATTCGGTGCTGCCGGCAATGGCTGCGGCGGGTATCGCGCCCTCGGCCACCAGGCGGCCCTCGCCGTAGAGGTCGCCCAGCACCAGTTCCAGCAATTGCGCGCGCTGCGCGATGCCGGCGGTCAACTGCTGCCAGTCGGCCTCGTCGATCAGCAACGGCAGATGACTCAACGGCCAAAGCCGGTCGGCGGTCTCTCCCGGCGCGCGATAGGTCACGCCGGCTTCCCTCAGGTGCCGGTCGGCGGAACCGAAACGCCGCTCGATTTCGCTTGGGCTCAAGCTCGCAAAGGCATCGAAAAACCGGGTCCAGACCGCGCGCGGCGCGCCGTCCTGGCCGATATACTCATCGGGGATTCCGGGCAGCCGGACATAGTCGCGCGCCCACTGCGCCACGCGCCGGTTGCCTGGACGGACCTTGCTGCCGGCCCGAACGCTTGCCCCACTGCTTTCCTGGCCGTCCTGTCCCGCCATCCCAACTCTCCCGCCTCGGCCTATTCAATGCAGGAGCGGCGTCCTCAAGTCGAGAGTCAAAGGGAACTCAATGGTGCGTTCCTCGCGGGGCGGATCGATCTTGCCGGGGGTGTGGCCATGATCCTGAAACCGGGCCAGCCGGCGGGCCTCGGCCTCGTAGGAATTGACCGGTTTGGTCTCGTAGGTGCGTCCGCCCGGGTGCGCGACATGGTAGACGCAGCCGCCCAGCGAGCGGCCGTTCCAGGTATCGATCAAGTCAAAGGTCAGCGGCGCGTGAACCGGGATGGTCGGGTGCAGGCCGGAATGCGGCTGCCATGCCTTGAAGCGGATGCCCGCGACCGCTTCGCCGGCGCGACCTGTTTCGGTCATCGGCATCCGCCTGCCATTGCAGGTGACGACATGGCGGCCCTCGACAAAGCCTGTTGCCTTGACCTGCAGCCGCTCCACCGAGGAATCGACGTAGCGGACGGTGCCGCCGGCCGACCCCTCCTCGCCGAGAACGTGCCAGGGCTCCAGCGCCTGGCGAACTTCCAGCGCGACGCCGCCATGGTGGACCCGGCCGAATACGGGAAAGCGGAATTCGAGCTGCGCCGCATACCAGTCCGGCGAAAAATCGTAGCCCGATTGTTTCAGCTCAGAGAGCACGCCCAGAAAATCTTCCCAGAGGAAATGCGGCAGCATGAAACGATCGTGCAGCGTGGTGCCCCAGCGCACGAAATTGCCCTGCTGCGGCTCGCGCCAGAGCTTGGCGATCAAGGCCCGGATCAGCAATTGCTGCGCCAGCGACATGCGCGGATCGGGCGGCATCTCCAGGGCGCGGAATTCGACCAGCCCGAGCCGGCCGGTGCTGCCGTCGGGTGAATAGAGTTTGTCGATGCAGATTTCGGCGCGGTGGGTATTGCCGGTGATATCGACCAGGATATGGCGGAACAGACGGTCGACCAGCCACAGCGGCGCCTGGATACCAGGCGGCGGCACGTGGGACAGCGCAATCTCCAGCTCGTAAAGGCCGTCATGGCGGGCCTCGTCGATGCGCGGCGCCTGGCTGGTGGGACCGATGAACATCCCGGAGAATAAATAGGACAGCGACGGATGCCGCTGCCAGTACAGCACGAGGCTCTTCAGCAAATCGGGACGGCGCAGGAACGGCGAGTCGGCAGGCGTACTGCCGCCGACCACCACATGATTGCCGCCACCGGTGCCGGTGTGGCGGCCGTCGACGAGGTACTTGTTGGCGCCGAGCCGGGTCTGCGCGGCGTCTTCGTAAAGGCCGAAGGTGATATCGACGGCCTCGCGCCAGTTTTGCGCCGGCTGGATGTTGATCTCGATCACGCCGGGATCGGGCGTCACTTTTATGACCTCGACGCGCGGGTCGAACGGCGGCGGATAGCCCTCGACGTGGACCTGCATTTGCATTTCCTCGGCGGTTGCCTCCACCGCCGTGACCAGTTCGAGATAGTCTTCCAGCTTCTCCACCGGCGGCATGAAGGCGCACAGGATGCCGTCGCGGATTTCGATCGACATCGCGGTGCGCACGCCGCCGCCCCCCCTGAGCTGCTGTTCGTGCACCTCCTGATGCGGCGCGGCCTCGGCCGGCGCCGCCCCGTCGTAGACCGGCAGCCCCTCGCGCGGCTCCAGCGGATCCTGCTCGACGGTGTAGGGATATTCGTCGGCGGGAATATGCGGCAATGAGGCGATCGGCAGCCGCAACCCCAAGGGGGAATCGCCCGGCGTCAGGAACAGGTTGCCGCGGCGCAGCTTCCAGCGCTCGCTCTTCCAGCGCGAGGAAGATTTGCTTGCGTCGGCATTCCAGCGCTGGATCGGCAGCACGAAACCCTTGGGAACGTTCAGCCCCTGATCGAATACCCGCGCCATGCGCGAGCGCTCTTCGGGATCGGACAGTTTGGAATCAGAGGGATCGACATTGGGCGGCAGGCCGGCTTCCTTCTGCAACCAGTGCGAGGGGTCCTCGTATGCCGGCAGGACGTACTCGGAATCGACGCCGAGTTTTTTCGCTGTGCCTTCGGCAAAGCGTTCGGCGTCTTCGATGCTGGCTTTACGCGGCTTCTCGATGGTCGCGATCAGGTCGGAATTCTTCCAGATCGGCACGCCGTCCTTGCGCCAGTAAAGTCCGAACGCCCAGCGCGGCAGGCTTTCGCCGGGATACCATTTACCCTGCCCGTAATGCAGCAAGCCGCCCGGCGCGAAGCGCGTGCGTAATTTGCGGATCAGTTCGTCGGCAAGACCGCGCTTGGTCGGGCCGACCGCGGCGATATTCCATTCCGGCGATTCCAGGTCGTCAACCGAAACGAAGGTCGGCTCGCCGCCCATGGTCAGGCGCACATCGCCCGCTTTGAGATCGGCATCGACTTGCTCGCCGAGCCGGTCGAGCCGCGCCCAGGACTCGTCTGAAAACGGCCGGGTGATCCGCGGCGCTTCGCGGATCCGCTTGACGTTCATTTCGAAGCCGAATTCGACGTTGGCAAATCCGACCGCGCCCGAAATCGGCGCCGCCGAACGATAATGCGGCGTGGCGGCGACGGGGATGTGCCCCTCGCCGGTCAGCATGCCCGAGGTGACGTCGAACCCGATCCATCCAGCGCCGGGAAGATAGACCTCGGCCCAGGCGTGCAAATCGGTAAAATCGTTCTCGACCTCGCGCGGTCCCTCGACCGGATCGATGTCGGGGCGCAGCTGAATGAGATAACCCGACACGAAGCGGGCGGCGAGCCCGAGGTGGCGCAGGGTCTGAATCAACAGCCACGCGGAATCGCGGCAGGATCCAGCGCCCGATTCCAGCGTCTGTTCCGGGGTCTGGATGCCCGGCTCCATCCGGATGATGTAGCGGACCTGATCGCGCAATTTCGCGTTGAGATCGACCAGGAAATTGACCGTGCTCGGCGCCTCGCGCGCAATGCCGGCCAGATATTTTGCAAACAGCGGCCCGGGCTCTGACGTGACGAGATAGGGCGCGAGCTCGGTCTTGAGGTCGTCGGTATAGCTGAACGGAAAACTGTCGGCATAGGGCTCGACGAAGAAGTCGAACGGGTTGATCACGGTCATCTGCGCCGTGAAATCGACCTCGATCTTGAACTCGCTGGCTTTCTCCGGGAATACGAAGCGGGCCAGCCAGTTGCCTTGCGGATCCTGCTGCCAGTTTACGAAGTGATTGGATGGCGTGACCTTGAGCGAGTAGCTCAGGATCGGCGTGCGGGTATGCGGCGCCGGGCGCAGGCGAATGGTTTGAGGGCCGAGGTCGATCGGTCGGTCATATTTGTAGTGCGTGACGTGATGTAGTGCGACGAAGATCGACAAAGTCTGAGTGCTCCAGCAGCTTTTTTAAGCAGAACACTGGTTCCGGGTGGGATCAAGCACTAACAACGGGCAGCGA
>JAYSPJ010000955.1:0-5117 GCA_043722155.1 Bradyrhizobium sp. | reverse complement strand
GGCAAGTTCCGCGCCATCATCAAGTTCCTGGACGAAGACAAGTGACCGACATCTCCGGCTTCCGGCTGCCGCCGGCGCGGCGCGTCGTCGGCGTGCTGGCGCTGCTGCTGGCGGCGATTTACGCGGTCGACGCCTGGCAGATGCTGTCGATGGGACGCTGGCACAAGCCGGGGGCCGCGATTTTCCCGGTCGCGGTCGGTCTGTTGCTGGCGATCTCGGCGATCTCGGTGCTCCTGGAGCGGCATGGCGGCGCCGACGATCCGATGCCGGCGACATTCTCGCTGCCGGCAGGCGCCGATCTTCGCCGGCTGCTAAAGGTGATGGGTGCGTTCGCGCTCTACTTCCTGGCGATGCCGCTGCTCGGCAACATGATCGCCTCGGCGTTGTTTCTGCTGGCGACGATGTGGCTGCTCTCGGATGACCCCGGCAAATCGTTGGTGCGGCTGTCGCTCTACGCGATGGCGATGGCGCTGATCTTCGAGGTGTTTTTCGTGCGGCTGCTCAAGGTGCAGATGCCCGCGGGGGTGTTCAGGCAGTGGCTGTTTTAGCAATTCGGTCATTCCGGGGCGCGCGTTAGCGCGAACCCGGAATCTCGCGCGACAACCTCTAGATTCCGGGTCTGCGCCTTCGGCGCATCCCGGAATGACGGGAATACAAAGAATGAACTCCCTCCAGGGCCTGCTGTACGGCCTCTCCATCGCCGCGACGCCCGCGAACCTGCTCGCCGCGTTCGCCGGCGCGTTCGCCGGCACCGCGATCGGCGTGCTGCCGGGCCTCGGCCCGGTCGCCGGCGTGGCGCTGATCCTGCCCTTGACCTTCTCGCTCGATCCGACCGCCGGCCTGATCATGATGGCCGGCATCTTCTACGGCTCGATGTATGGCGGCTCGACCACCGCAATCCTTTTGAACATTCCGGGCGAATCCGCTTCGGTGGTCACCGCGATCGACGGCTATCAGCTCGCCAAGAAGGGCCGCGCCGGCGCCACGCTGACCATCGTTGCGGTCGGCTCGTTCGTCGGCGGCACGCTCGCCGTGATCGGCGTCATGATGTTCTCGTCGCGGCTCGCCAATGTCGCGATCCTGTTCGGCCCCGCGGAATTTTTCGCGCTCACCGCCGGCGGCCTGGTGGTGATGTCGCGAATCTCCGGCGGCACGCTGGCGTCCGCGCTGCTGCCGATGACGCTCGGGCTGATGCTCGGCACCGTCGGCCAGGAGGCCGTCACCGGCGAAACGCGGTTCACCTTCGGCCTCCCCGAACTCGCCGAGGGCGTTTCGCTGGTGCCCGTGGTGGTCGGGCTCTACGGCTTTGCGGAGTTGATGCTGCTGATCGAGGACCGGGTTCATGCCGCCGCGAAACCCGAATCGGTGCGGATGCGCCAGTTGCTGCCGACCCGCAGCGAATGGAAGCGCGCGGTGCCGTCATGGCTGCGCGGAACCTTTCTCGGCTTCCTGTTCGGCCTGGTGCCGGGACCGGCGGCGACGCTGGCGTCGTTTGCCGCCTACCGATTAGAAAAGGCCACCTCGAAATATGCGTCCGAGATCGGCTCGGGCGCGATCGAGGGCGTCGCGGGACCCGAGGCCGCCAACAATTCCGCCGCCACCGCCTCGCTGGTGCCGCTGCTGGCACTCGGCATCCCCTTCACGCCGATCGCGGCGCTGATGATCTCGGCGATGCTGGTGCAGGGCATCCAGCCCGGGCCGCTGTTGATCACGCAGCATCCCGAAATCTTCTGGGGCCTGATCGCCTCGGCCTATATCGGCAATGTGATGCTGCTGCTGCTGAACATCCCGATGGTCGGGGTCTGGGTCAGCCTGCTCAGGATCCCGCATTATCTGTTCATTCCGCTGCTGCTGGTGCTCAGCGTGATCGGCACCTACAGCGTCCGCAACAGCGTTTTTGACGTCTGGGTGCTGCTCGGCGCCGGGATCGTCGGCTACGCCTTCAACAAGCTGAAATTCCAGCTCGCACCATTGGTGGTCGGCCTTATCCTCGGCCCCAACATCGAAAAGCATTTTCGCGAGGCGCTGTTTCTCAGCCAGGGCGACCCCTGGATCTACGTCGAAAGCCCGATCGCGGTCACGGTCTGGCTCGTGGTCGCGGCGATCCTGATTGCCGGGTTTATTGCCCGCCGGCGCGCGGCATTTGCGGATGCGATGGCGCAGGACAGCAGTTTGTAGATCTACGGCAGCACTTCCCTGCGTTCGGCGAGTTGCGCGTCCAGCTCGGCGCGCTTGTCTTCCAGCAGGCCGGCGTCGGCGGCCTCGATCACCGTGTAGAGTTCGTGGGCATCGCTGATCCGGGTCACCGTCACGTAATCCGCGCCGGCCGCGTAGAGATCGGCGACGCCGGCCAGCAGGTCGGCGGTGGCGACGATCTTGGCGGTCGGATTGAGCGTGCGCACGTGGCGAACCAGCTTTTCGTTGTCGGCGCCCTTCAGCAGCGAGTCCGGCACGCTCAATATGATGATTTCCGCCTTGCCGACGCCGGCATGCACCAGGGTGTCGACATTGCTGATATCGCCGTAAATCACGTGCAGGCCGCGGTCCGCCAGGGTCCGGAATACATTCGGATTGAAATCGATCACGGTGAGCTGATCGAGAAAACCCGGGTTGCGCCGCTCGATCTCGCTCAGGAGTGCGCTGGCGGCACGGAAGAAGCCGAGGATCACGACCCGCCGCGCCTCGCCGTGGCCGTCTTCGTGGCCGGCATCATGCGCATGGACGTGATCGAGATCGCGAAACCCGATCCGCTTCAAGGGACCGATCGAGGCCCGCGTGATCTGGTCGCTGCGCATGATCGCGAAAGTGCTCAGCACCGCCAGGATCACGAAGGCGAACGACGCAGCACTGGCGGTCTGGGTCTGGATGTGCCCGGCGACGACGCCGGTCTGGATCACCACCAGGGAGAATTCGCTGATCTGCGCCAGATTGATCGCCGGCAGCAGGCTGGCGCGCAGGCCCTGCTTCATCAGGTACAGCGGCGTGAACGTCGTCACCACGCGGCTGATCACCGTGAAGGCCGCGATCACCAGCGCGAGCCCGATCACCGACAGGCTGGGAATCGGGATCGTCATGCCCAAGGCGACGAAGAACAGCGTGATGAAGAAATCGCGCAGCGTCGTGACCTTGGCGGTGACGTCCAGCGCATAGGGAAATGTCGACAGCGACACCCCGGCCACCAGTGATCCCATTTCGCGCGACAGGTGCAATTGCTCGGCGATTTCGCCGATCAGGAAGCACCACGCCAGCGCGCCGAGCAGGATCAGTTCGGGACGGCGCGCGATCTGGTGGAACAGTTTGGGCAGGACGTAGCGGCTCAGCACCAGCGCGGTCGCCACCAGCACGCCGACCCGGCCGACCGAGAGCAGGATCACGCTGACCTCGAGATTGGCGAGGCTCGGCTGCACCGCCAGGAACAGGATGGCGAAGATGTCCTGCAGCACCAGCACGCCGAGCGTGATGCGCCCCGGCAGCGTGTCGAGCTCGCGCTTTTCGTACAATACCTTGACGATGATGACCGTGCTGGAGAGCGCGCAGGCGATGGTCAGATACAGCGCATCGAAGCCGCCGCCCATCGACAGCCCGATGCCCATGAAGAAGGCGATGCCGAGCACACAGCCGCCGACCAGCTGGCCGCCGGCGGCGAACAGGATCACCCGGCCGGCGCGCACGATCTTCTTCAGGTCGATTTCCAGCCCGATCATGAACAGCATGAAGATCAGGCCGAGTTCGGAAATGACGCTGATCGATTCCTGCGACTTGACCCAGCCCATGCCGAATGGACCAATGACGAACCCGGCGATAAGGTAGGCGAGGATCAGCGGCTGCCGGAAAAAATGGGCCAGAAGGCCGAGACCCCAGGCGAACAGGATGCAAAAAGTGATATCGCGAATAAGCTCGTGCATGAATCCAGCCTTCCCCTCGCCGCAACCTAAAGGCCGCGGCGCGAACGTCAAACAAACAATGTCTCACATCCGGACAGACCGGTTTCTCGCGATTCTGGCGGGCCTGTCGATCACCTGCGGGCGGGCGGCACAGGCCCTGGCGGCCGGCATCGGGCCAGCCTTTGCCGCTTCGCTGGCCGCGATACCGTGCGAAAACCTCGGCGTGTCAGGGTCTTTACGACCCAGCGCCGGCCTGTGAAGGTGATAGTCAAGAACCAGCCTCTTTTCGAAAGCCGGCGCCTCCGGCTCAACAAGAAAATCAAACGGGATGACGTCCATGACCTCAGCGCAATTCGACTTCGCACCATTGCTTCCAGCGGGATTGCCGGCGCCGGCCGCGAAGTGGACCGGACTTGCGAAATACAGCTTTGTCGGCGGCAATAACGATCCTGACCAGGTCCCGGTCGATGCCCTGGCCGATGCCGTGAACGCCGTACTCAGGCGCGAGGGCAAGACGCTCGCCACCTACGGGCTTGCCAGCGGTCCGCAGGGCTATCGCCCCTTGCGCGAGTTTCTGACCCAAAAACTCAAGCGCGACGCCGGCATCGACTGCACCGCCGACGACATCCTGATCGTCTCCGGTTCGCTGCAGGCGCTCGACCTTGTCAACGCGACGCTGCTGGCGCGCGGCGATACCGTCATCATCGAGCAGGACACCTATCAGGGCGCGCTGAGCCGGCTGACCCGGCTCGGCGTCAATGTGGTCGGCATTCCGCTCGACGAGAGCGGCATGCGGATGGACGCGCTGGCGGCGGCGCTGGCCGACCTCAAAGGCAAAGGCATCACCCCAAAATACATATACACCATCCCGACTGTGCAGAATCCGACCGGCACCATCATGCCGGAGACGCGACGCGCCGAATTTCTGGAGCTGTCGCAGAAATATGGCGTGCCGATCTTCGAGGACGATTGCTACGCCGACCTGATCTGGGACGGAAAGCGCCCGCCCGCCATCTACGCCATGGACAAGACCGGCAGCGTCATCCATATCGGCTCGTTCTCAAAATCGATCGCGCCGGCGCTGCGGGTCGGCTACATCGTCGCGCCCTGGGCCATGCTGTCGCGCATGCTGGCGCTGAAGACCGACGCAGGTTCCGGCGCGCTGGAGCAGATGGTGCTGGCGGAATACTGCGCGCCGCATTTTGCGACCCATGTGCCCAAGCTCAATCGCGG
>JAYSPJ010000954.1:0-9423 GCA_043722155.1 Bradyrhizobium sp. | reverse complement strand
TGAACACCGCGCCGGCGCCCTTGGGTGCGTATTTGCGCGCGAGGTTGTTGTACGGGTTGCCCGCGAGGCCGGAATAGTTCACCGCCGCCACGGCCGGATGGCCGGCGAGATACTCCGCCACCGCCTTGGCGTTTTCGCAATGCTTCGCCATCCGCAGCGGCAGCGTCTCGATGCCGGTCAGGATCATGAAGGCGTTGAACGGCGAGATCGCCGGGCCGAGGTCGCGCAAGCCGAGCACGCGGCAGGCAATCGCAAAGGCGAAGTTACCGAAAGTCTCCTGAAGCTTGATGCCGTGATATTCCGGGCGCGGTTCGCTCAGCATCGGATATTTATTATCCTTCGACCAGTCGAAGGTGCCGGCATCGACAATGATACCGCCAAGCGAATTGCCGTGGCCGCCCAGGAACTTGGTCAGCGAGTGCACGACGATGTCGGCGCCGTGGTCGATCGGGCGGATCAGATAGGGAGTCGCCAGCGTGTTGTCGACGATCAGGGGCACGCCGGCCTTGCGGGCGACGGCGGCGATCGCCTCGATATCGGTGATGCTGCCTGCGGGGTTGGCGATCGATTCGATGAAGATCGCCTTGGTGTGCGGGGTGACGGCGCGCTCGAAGCTGCCGATATCGTCCGGGTCGGCCCACACCACGTTCCAGCCAAAACTCTTGAACGCATGGGTGAACTGGTTGATCGAGCCGCCATAGAGTTTTCGCGCGGCGATGAATTCGTCACCGGGCATCAGCAGTTGCTGCAGGACCACCACCTGCGCGGCGTGCCCGGAGGCGACCGCCACCGCCGCGGTGCCGCCCTCAAGGGCTGCGACACGCTCTTCCAGCACCGACGTGGTCGGGTTGGTGATGCGGGTATAGATGTTGCCGAACGCCTGCAGCCCGAACAGCGAGGCGGCGTGATCGGCGTCGTTGAACACGAAGGACGTGGTCTGATAGATCGGCGTCACCCGCGCGCCGGTGGTGGGATCGGGCTGCGCGCCGGCATGCACGGCGAGGGTGGCGAAACCGGGAAGACGATCGGTCATTGCTTTTCCTTTTTGACGGGCTCGTCGCCGTGGTGTGGCCGTTGGGCGGCTTCTCGCAGGACGAGTGAACTGGTGCAGTTCTATAGTTCGAGACGGCGCAATCCGCCTCCTCCTGATGGGGGACATTCGCGGCAGGCGCGCCCGCCGTCAAGACGATCGGGCGCCGCAGCCGTGATTGAGAACGACGCTGCTTCGCTTTGCCGCGTTCGCAAAAGATTCGTTTCGCATTGGCGTCAGGCGGGGTCGTTCTTGTTTTTCGCGGCGCGATCGGAGGCGGCGGTCTCGCCGCCGCCGACGCTCGTTCGGTTGAGCGACAGCCGCATGCCCTGGGTCGGCATCGGCGCGCGCTTCGAACTCAGGGTGCGCGAATTGACGCCCATCCAGGAAATCTCCGAGGACAGCCGGCCAGATTCGATTTTCGGGCAGCGGTTCATCACCACCTTGAGACCGGCAGCCTCCGCCTTGGCGGCCGCGGCATCGTCGCGCGCGCCGAGTTGCATCCAGATCACCTTCGGCAACGGATCGAGTTGCAGGGCCTCGTCGACCACAGGCATGATGTGGCTCGAGTTCCGGAAGATATCGATCATGTCGACGGGGCGGCCGATATCCGCGAGCGAGGCAACGAAGGGTTTGTCGAGCAGGCTCTTGCCGACGTGACCGGGATTGACCGGGATCATGTCGTAGCCGCGCTGCGCCAGATATTTGAAAGCAAAATAGCTCGGCCGCACATTGACCGGCGATGCACCCACCATCGCGATCGATTTCACGCTGCTGAGGATTTCGCGGATGTAGCTGTCGGGGTAGGCGTCGTGGTTCATTTGTCTATTCCATCGCGACATTGCGAGCGGCGAAGTTTTTCGAGTCGTCATTCCGGGGCGATGCGAAGCATCGAACCCGGAATCTCGAGATTCCGGGTCTGGTGCCGGCGCACCATCCCGGAATGACGGAATCTGAAATTGCGTGGATGCTTCCTCGCAATGACGGTTTACTCATCCTGCCATTTCGGGGCGCGCTTCTCGATGAAGGCGCCGATGCCCTCCTCGGCGTCGCGGGCCATCATGTTCTCGGTCATCACCTCCGCCGCATAGCGATAGGCGTCGGCGAGGCTCATTTCGGCCTGGCGGTAGAACGCTTGCTTGCCGAGTTTGATGGTGTAGGCGGACTTCAGCGCGACCTTTTGCGCCAGCGCGATGGCGGCGTCGCGTTCGGCGCCGGCGGCAACGACGCGGTTGACGAGGCCGATGTCCCGCGCGGTCGTCGCCGCGACCGGCTCGCCGGTCAGCAGCATTTCCATCGCCTGCTTGCGCGGGATGTTGCGCGACAGCGCCACCATCGGGGTGGAACAGAACAGCCCGATATCGACGCCCGGCGTGGCAAAGGTCGCGGCCTCCGACGCTACCGCGAGATCGCAGCTCGCCACCAGCTGGCATCCGGCCGCGGTGGCAACGCCTTGCACGGCGGCGACCACCGGCTTCGGCAACTGCACGATCGCCTGCATCATGGCGCTGCAGGCGTTCATGATCGTGGCAAAATAGGCGCGGCCGCGATCGGCGTCGCTGCGGCGGGCGGTCAGCTCCTTCATGTCGTGGCCGGCGGAGAAGGCCGGGCCGTTGGCCGCGATCACCACCGCGCGCACGCTGTTGTCGTCGTGGATGTCCTTCAATGCCGCGTGCAGTTCGGCGATCAGGCTTTCCGACAGGCTGTTGCGGGCAGCGGACCGGTTGAGCGTAAGCACACTGACGCTGCCCAGCGTCTCCCGCAGCAGGATCGGGGATTGCGGCGTGGCGGCTCGGGCGGTTTGGGCAGGCATCGGAAATTTCCACTAGGGCAGGTGCGTCACCATAATGTAACAAGCCTCGCGAGGCGAGGCGAGGCAAGGGAAGACTTGCGCGGAAGATTTGGGTCGGAGCGATATGGCAATTGTGAAAATGAGCGTGGCTGAGCTGGAGCAGTTCCTTCGTGTCGAATTTCCACAGTCCTTCGGCAGCGGCGACACTTCCATTGAAAGCGCCGACGGGACTTCCTGCCTGCTGCGGCAGCGTTACAGCGACCGGATGCTTCGTCCGGGCGGGACGGTTTCGGGGCCGACGCTGATGGCGCTGGCCGATTGCGCCATGTATGTGGTGCTGCTGTCGGCGATCGGCCCGATCGGCCTTGCGGTGACCACCAACCTCAACATCAATTTTCTGCGCAAGGGTCAGGCTGGCCAGGATATCCTGGCTGAAGCCAGGCTCTTGAAGCTGGGCAAGCGGCTGGCGGTCGGCGAGGTCAATCTGCTGTCGGGAACGTCGCCCGACCCGATCGCCCACGTGACATCGACCTATTCCATTCCAAATACTTAGTGTTTTGTACGGTAATATGACACCATATTTATAAGCTATTGTTTTTAATAGAATAATTGAGTGTGTTTGGTGTTGACGCGCGCGGCGGAGCTATCTAGAAATCGCGCAGTTCGGCGCAGTCGCGTCCGATATCCCCTTTCACGGATTTCCTCACATGAAAACGTTTTCGGCTAAGCCCGCCGAGGTGACGAAGAAGTGGGTGCTGATCGACGCCAAAGGTCTGGTCGTCGGCAGGCTCGCTTCACTGGTCGCGATGCGCCTTCGCGGCAAACACCTCCCGATCTACACCCCGCATGTCGATTGCGGTGACCATGTCATCATCATCAACGCCGCCCATGTCGTGCTGACCGGTCGCAAGCGCGAAAACAAGGTCTATTACCATCACACCGGCTTCATCGGCGGCATCAAGGAACGCACCGCGAAGTCGATCCTCGAGGGTCGGTTTCCCGAGCGCGTGGTCGAGAAGGCCATCGAGCGCATGATCCCGCGCGGACCGCTCGGCCGGGTGCAGATGGGTAACCTGCGCGTCTACCCCGGAGCTGAGCATCCGCATGAAGCCCAGCAACCCGAAACACTCGATATCGCTTCGATGAATCGCAAGAACATGAGGGCCGCATAAGATGTCCGACACCATGCAGTCTCTCGACCAGTTGTCGGCGCTGAAGCCGGCCACGCCGGAATCGCCGAAATACGTCAAGAAGGTCGACAAGCAGGGCCGCGCCTATGCCACCGGCAAGCGCAAGGACGCGGTTGCCCGCGTCTGGATCAAGCCCGGCGCCGGCAAGGTTATCGTCAACACCCGTGAGGTCGAAGTCTATTTCGCCCGACCGGTGCTGCGGATGATGATCCAGCAGCCGCTGGTCGCAGCCGCCCGCGCCGGCCAGTACGACGTGATCTGCACCGTTGCCGGTGGTGGTCTGTCGGGCCAGGCCGGTGCCGTGCGTCACGGCATCTCGAAGGCGCTGACCTATTTCGAGCCGGATCTGCGCGGCGTTCTGAAGAAGGGCGGCTTCCTGACCCGCGACTCCCGCGTGGACGAGCGCAAGAAGTACGGCCGCGCCAAGGCGCGCAAGTCGTTCCAGTTCTCGAAGCGCTGATTGCTTCGGATTGGCAGCGAATGCTGCCTGTCGGGAATACAAAAGGGCGCCTTCGGGCGCCCTTTTTGCTGGGCATTTGCCGAGCAGTTGAGGCAGTTTTTGCCGAAAACTTGCGTAGGCGCGCAAACGAATTGCCAAGATTGGCGGTCGTAGCGTGCGGGATGACAACGGCGCGCATTTCATTTCAGGCGTGACGGCCGCCCCTGCATCACAAACTTCCGGTGGACCATGTCGCTCGATACTTCCACGCTGTATCTCGTTGCCACCATGGTTGCGGCAATGCTGGGAGCCATGCTGCTGTTTTTCGGCAAGCAGGAGAACATCCCGGCGTTGAAATGGTGGGGCACCGCCTATCTGCTCGGCGCAGCGTCGGTCGCGCTGTGCACGCTCGCCGCCAGCACGCTCGGCGAACTGCTTTCGCTGGCGCTCAACGCCGTCGGCTTCGTGGCCTGCGGCATGGTCTGGAACGCTTCGCGCGTATTCCACGGCCGCAAGCCGAATCTGCCGGGGCTGGTTCTGGGCGCGGTCGCCTGGATCGCCGCCGTCATGACGCTGGCGCCCGATGCCTCCGCCATGCGCATGACCATCGGCGCGGGCATCGTCGCGGTCTATGCGGCACTGACGGCCGCCGAATTGTGGTCGGAGCGGCGCAGGACGCTGCAACAGCGCTGGCCGGCGATTGTGGTGCCGGTGCTGCACGGTTTCGTGCTGATGCTGCCGATCCTGCTCGGCAATCTCCTGCATCCGCGCGATGCTGCGTTCTCCGGCAGCATCTGGGTGACGATGTTCTCCATCGAGCTCGTGCTCTACGCGGTCGGCACCGTGTTCGTGATCTTCATGCTGGTGTCGGAACGCGCGGTGACCGCGCACAAGACGGCGGCTGCGATGGATCCCCTGACCGGCATGTTCAACCGCCGCGGTTTCGCGGAGGCGTGCTCGCGGGTGATCGACCGTGAGGCCAACGCGGGCCGCGCGGTGACGGTGCTGATCTTCGACATCGATCATTTCAAGTCGATCAATGACCGCTTCGGCCATCCGGCGGGCGACGAGATTCTCAAACTGTTCGCCGCCGTCGTGATCAATGGGCTGCGCATCACCGACCTTTCGGGACGGATCGGCGGCGAGGAGTTCGCCGCATTGCTGCCCTGTTCGCTGGAAGAGGGCGCGATCGCCGCCGAACGCATCCGCGAGGCCTTTGCCGGTTCCGGAATCGTCGATGAGACCGGGCCGGTCGACACCACCGTCAGTATCGGCGTGGCCGGCGGCCCTGCCGGCACCGAGCTCGAGGTGCTGCTGGCCGCGGCCGACACCGCGCTCTACCAGGCCAAGCGCGGTGGCCGCAATCGTGTCGAGGCGGCGGAGGAGTTGCCGCTGTCGCTGGAAAACTGGCGACGCAGGACCGCGGGCATCGCGCGCCAGCCGCAGCGCGCCGTTGCGCGGCTCGCGTAAGCGCGGGGCGGTAACCTTGCGTTTACCATTCCGTCGATATCATGCCGGCCATGAACACAGCCCGCAGCCATCGCGCCAACGCAGCCCTGATATCGCTCGAGGCCGCAGCCGCATCGGCGCGCGGCGGGTTTGCCTGCCTGTTTTCGACATCGGACGAATATGAGACGGCGCTGATCGTGGAACGGCGGGCGCAGGGCCGTTACGGCGCACCGCGCAGCCGCTGGCCGCTGGCGATGTTCGCAGGCTGCACCTTGATGGTCGCCGGCACGGTGTTGCTCTTCAGCTGAGCTTGCCGTTGCGTGGAATGCCGGGGCACCGCAATGCACCCTTTTTCTTTGCGACCGGCTGGGCTAGAGACGTCAATTCTCCAGCGAAAGGCCGCTCCCCGATGATCACCGAAATCGCACAAATCGACATCAAACCTGGCTCAGAGAAGGATTTTGAGGCGGCGGTCGCCAAGGCTCGCGCAGCCTTCGGCCGCGCCAAGGGCTTTCACGGGTTCGAGCTGCATCGATCGATCGAGAAGCCGCAGCGTTATCGTCTCATGGCCAAATGGGAGACCCTCGAGAACCACACCGTCGATTTCCGCGGCTCCGAGAACTTCACGGAGTGGCGCGGGCTGGTCGGGCAGTATTTTGCCTCGCCCCCCGAGGTCGAGCATACCCGGACGGTACTGACCTCCGCGGCCTGAACGAGGCAGCGCAGCGCTAGGCCGCGACCGGGTCAGGCGGGATTTTTCTCGGCCTTGAAGTGATCGATCATGACTTTCACGATCGCCATCAACGGCAGGGCCAGCGCCAGGCCCCAGATGCCGAACACGACGCCAAGCAGGATCTGGAAGGCAAACAGCGTGGCTGGAGGAATATCCAGCGCGTGACGCTGGATGATCGGGGTGAGCACATAGCTCTCCAGCGCGTGGACGCCCATGAAGAGCGCGAACGCGCTCGCCCCGGCGACCCATCCGGAAGCAAGGCTCGCGAGCACCACGATCAAACCGCCGATCAGCGCGCCAATGGTCGGAATAAAGGCCAGCAATCCGGCCTGGATACCCAGAATGAACGCACTCTGGATGCCGATGATCGTCAGGCCAATCCAGGTCACGAAGAATACCGCGACCATGGTGACAATCTGCGCGATCAGCCAGCGCTCCAGCGTCTCGCCAATGCGATCGACGATCGCGGTCGCGCGGGCGCGATGCCGCGCCGGCGCGATGAACAACAGCCCTTTTCGATAGACGGCGGGCTGCGCCGCGAACGCCAGTCCGAGAAACAAGACAATGAAGAAATTTCCGACGGCGCTCACCGTGCCGAGCAGCACTTTCAATGTCTGGCTCACGATTGCGCCGCCGCCGGAGGCGATGGCGCCCGCGCTCGGAAGATTATGCGGGATCGGCGCGGCCGGCGTTGCCGGCGCTTGGGTTGACGAAGTGGCCGGCGCGCCGAGATTGCCGAGCTCGAGATAGCTGGTATCGATGCCGTTGCTTTCCAGGAAGGCCTTGACGTTGACCAGTTGCGATTTGATCGTATCGCTCAGCACGGTGGCCTGTTGCGCGATGGTGGCGCCGCCGAGGAAGACCACGCCCGACAGCATGCCCGCCAGCACCAGACAGACGATGGTCAGCCGCAGCGAATGCGGCAGCCTGACGATGGTGCCGAGCCTGTTGGTCATGGCGTTGAGCGCGACGCCGAGCAGCATGCCGGCGAAGATCAGAAACAGCGTCGCCGCGAAATGCCAGGTGAACAGCAACAGGGCTGCAAATGCGACAACGCCGATGCCGCCGACCGATATCGCCCATGTGAGGTCGTTGCGGGCCCGAAGTCGATCGTCAGCCGAGACTGCCACGTTGATTCCCTTTCACATCGATTTCCGGCGGCACTGTTCAGCGAAACGCGCCGGGGATCAAGCGCGGAAGGCGCCGGTTTGACGCTGACGCATCGGTTGTGCAAAGCGATCCCCGGGGGTCCGGGTCGCGGGATTTCGAGGGACTATCGGTATGAAATTCAAATTCGTCGGTCCGCTGGTGTTGCTGGCCGCGCTGGTCGTCGGCGACCAGATCAGGATCAACCGGCCCAACCACAAATACCGTCTGACCGTCGAGGTGGATACGCCGGAAGGGGTCAAATCGGCCTCCGGCGTCGTGGCGGTGCATCCCGACCGAAGCTACAGCCGCGGCGGCAAGACCAATACCAAGGGCGATGCCGTGTTCGTCGATCTCGGCGGCGGCAAGAACCTGGTCGCCTTGCTGGCGCATATCGACAAGTCGGTTGAGACCGACGGCGTCAACTATGTGGCATTGCGCGCCTACAGGGCCGCGGGCCGCAACGTATCGTTCAACGACATGAGCCGATTGAGCGGTACGGTGCCCGTGACGGGCGACGTGATCCCGCTGCTGGTCAGCTTTGCCGACCCCGCCGATCCCGCGACCGCCCGGGTGGTGCTGCCCGACAACATCGAGGCCGCGCTCGGCAAGGGCATCCGGCTCCGCGGCATTTCGGCCGAGGTGGTGCCGAACGGCGTCTGGCCGCTCGATTTCGGCGGCCCGCTCGGCGATCCCGTGACCCGTGGCATCGAAGCAAAATTGCCATGGTTGAACGGTGCGGACGATGCGGCGGGCAGGGCACTTCAGGCCGCGGGATTGCGGACCGGCGAGGCCATCGATTCCAAGGATGCTTTCACGCGGAAATAGCAATGCAGGCCCGCGCTGCGGCGTGGCATATTGATCCCGTGCAGGCTGGGAGGCATGATCGGCCCGAAATTCGCGATGTGAGATTGGATAATCAGCAATGAGGAGGCCGGTAGTCGGGGTGATCGCAAACGCCTATCGCATCGAGGATCGATTTGCGACACAGATGACCGGCGAGCGGAATCTTCGCGCGGTGGCCGAAGTCGCCGGTGCGCTGCCGCTGATGTTTGCAGGCTGCCCCGAAATCACCGATGTCGGTGCGCTGCTGGATACGGTCGACGGCGTGATGCTGACCGGCGCCCGCGCCAATGTTCACCCGACGCATTTTCGCACTGAACCGCACCCCAGCCACGAACCCTACGATCTGTCTCGCGACGATCTGGCGCTGGCGCTGGCGCAGGCCTGCGTCGCCCGCGGCATACCCCTGTTCGGCATCTGCCGCGGCCTGCAGGAGATCAATGTCGCCTTCGGCGGCTCGCTGCACCCCGAAATCCGTGAATTGCCCGGGCGCATGAACCACCGGATGCCGCGACTGGAGACCGGCGAGATCCATCCCGATCCGACGGTCGTTTTCGCCGACCGCCATGACGTCAATCTCGTTCCCGGCGGCGCCTTTGCGACGCTGCTGGGTTGCGAGACGATCCGCGTCAATTCGCTTCACGGTCAGGGCATCCTGGAGCTCGGCGAGCGGGTGGTGGTCGAGGGAGTGGCGGAGGACGGCACCATCGAGGCGATCCGGATTGCGGATGCGCCGGGCTTCGCGCTCGGCGTGCAGTGGCATGCGGAGTACGATCCGCAGCGCAATCCGATCAATCGCGC
>JAYSPJ010000953.1:0-6501 GCA_043722155.1 Bradyrhizobium sp. | reverse complement strand
CCCGAACATCGGACGCTGGGTCGGCTTCACCTCGAATTGCGACCACTGCAATTCGTTGAGCGTCAGGCTGAGCATCGATTCCAGCATCGAGACGTCGATGTGCTGACCTTGCTGCGTGACGTGGCGCTGATACAGCGCCGCCGAAATGGCGCCGAAGGCATAGACGCCGGTGAGCACGTCGGCGTGATAGATGCCGCAATAGTCCGGCCGGCTCCGCCCGGGCTGGTAGGCCAGATGGGCCAACTCGTAGCCGGAGGCGGCATGGATCACCGGCGCATAGGCCGGCAGTTCCGCCGATGGCCCGGTCTGGCCGTAGCCGGAGATCGAGCAATAGATCAGTTTCGGATTGAGCTCCTTCAGGGAGCCATAGTCGAGCTTCAGCCTGCGCATCACGCCGGGCCGAAAATTCTCGACCAGGACATCGGTGCTCGCGATCAGCCGGCGAATGACCTCGATTCCTCCAGGCGATTTCAGATCGAGCACCAGACTGTTCTTGCCGATGTTGAGCTGGCCAAAGACGGTGCTGCACTGGTTGCGCACCGGTGGACGGGTCCGCATCGTCTCGCCCTCGGCGGTCTCGATCTTGATGACCTCCGCCCCCATGTCGGCCAGCATCCGCGTGCAATGCGGGCCGGCAATGGTGGTCGAAAAATCCAGCACGCGCAGTCCCTGGAAGCTCTTTGTCAAATTACCCTCATTGTTGTCAGCTACCGTCATTTCAAACTCCCCGGGACGCCAGATCCGGCGCGGCGGACCCTAAATTGCGCAGCTCGACCTGGGAAGCGTTTCTCCCGGCACCCGCCCCTCGAGCTGCCGCCGATGCCCCGGCCAGATCGGAAGCTGGAACTGGAACCTTTCTTGCATAGTTAGAATTGGCGCTGGTACGAGGGCGTTTCTTGAAAGTATTGTTCGTTACCACGGAAATGGATGACTTCGTCCGGGTGGGCGGGCTCGCGGCCGTTTCAGCGGCCCTGCCACGGGCGTTACGCGCGCTCAGCGACGTCAGAATCATCCTCCCCGGATACCGGGACGTGGTCGAACAATTCCTGCATATCCAGATCGTCGGTCATTGCGCTGCCCTGGCGGACATGCCGGCCTGCTCGCTCGGACTGACGGCGACCAAGGATGGGCTGCCGGTTTACGTCCTGCTCTGCCCGCAACTTTATGATCGCCCCGGCAATCCCTATGGCGATACGTCGGGCCGGGACTGGCCCGACAACGACGTGCGATTCGGACGATTTGCCTCCGCCGCTGCCCAGCTGGCGGCAGGCACGCTGGACAAGAATTGGGCAGCGGACCTGGTTCACGCCAATGACTGGCAGGCAGCGCTCGTGCCGGCCTACCTCGCCTGGAACGCGGTCAGGATCCCCACCATCCTGACCATCCATAACCTCGCCTATCAGGGCCTGTTTCCGAAGGAGTCGCTGCGCCGGATCGGCGCGCCCGAGGCTTCCTTCCATATCGAGGGCCTCGAATTCTACGACAAACTGTCCTTCCTGAAGGGCGGCATCGTCTATGCGTCGCATCTGACCACGGTCAGCGAAACCTACGCGCGGGAGATCACGACGCCCGAACTCGGCTGCGGGCTGGAGGGCCTGCTGCGCCAACGCTCGGACGCCGCCCAGCTCACGGGAATCCTGAACGGCATCGACGAGAGCTGGGATCCCCGCGTCTGCGCCCAGCTGGCTCAGCCGTTCGCCGCGGGGGACTGGGACGGCAAGCGGGCGAACTCGGATTACGTCCGCCAGCAGTTCGGCCTGGCACTGTCCCGCGGCCCGATTTTCGGTCTGGTCGCGCGGCTGGTGCACCAGAAGGGCGTCGATCTCGTGCTGGCGGCGGCGGACGAGATCATCGCGGCCGGAGGCCAGATCATCGTGACCGGCAGCGGCGAGCCCGCCATCGAGCAGGCACTGGTCGATGCGCACCGCCGACGGCCGGATGCGATCGGCGTCGCCATCGGTTTCAACGACGGACAGGCCCGGCGGATTTTCGCCGGCAGCGATTTTACCCTGATGCCGTCGCGGTTCGAACCCTGCGGACTAAGCCAGATGTATGCGCAGCGATTCGGATCGCTGCCGATCGGCCACCAGACCGGCGGTCTCGCCGAAACCATCACCGACGGCGAAACCGGCTTCCTGTTCGATCGTCCCTCGACGGAATCGTTTCTCGGCGGCGTCCGGCGCGCGTTCGCAGCCTTCAACGCCAAGGATCGCCTCGACGCGATGCGGCGCAGCGCGATGTCGCGGTCCTTCAGCTGGGGCATTTCGGCGGCCTGCTACAGCGCGCTGTACCGCAAGGCGCTGTCGTCTTAGCGCGTCGACCCATTGCCTCAATCTTCGGTCAGTCCCGCCTTTCGCATGCCGTCCAGGAAACGCTCCATCAACTCGGGCGTCTGATAGGGAACACTGGCTCTTATCCAGGCGCGCGAGAGTTGCGGCTGCTCGAGCCGGACGGTGGCAAGAAATTTCCGGGCCTCTTCGAGTTTGCCCGCCTGGGCCAGACTTGCACAGCGCATGCGCTGCGCACCGTGAAATCCCGGCCGCAGCCGAAGTAGTTCCTCTGAGTAACGGACAGCTTCCTCGTATCGGCCAGCGAGATAATGAGCGACCGCAATGCCGCCCAGGAACATCGCCATCTCGGGATCGAGGGGGCTCAACCTGATGGCGTCCTCCCCGTGCGCGATAGCTTCTCGATCCTGCCCGGAAAACGCCAGTCCGTGGCTGAGATAGCAGTGGGCCGCCGCCGAGTTCGGATTGAGGCTGACCGCGCGCCGGAACGCCGCGATCGACTCCTCGGTGCGCCTTTCCATCATGGACCAATAGCCGAACGCGATCTGTCCCCATGGATCGCAATCGTCGAGCGCAACAGCCCGAATGATGTGTTCGTGGCCGGCGAGCAAACCGTGATCCCGGTCGGCCCAGCCGTTATGCGCGGCAAACACCAGGCAAAAACCCAGCAGGCTTCGCGCCGGCGCGTAGTCCGGATAAGCCTCGACGGCCCGCTTGAGCGCGTCGATCGCAGCTTCACTGTCCGATCGCGTGAGACGCCAGACATGGGTACGGGCGCGCGCCACGAGCTCCCACGCTCCGAGATCGTCGGGGGAGCGCGAAAAGGCGCGAACGCCCTCGGCGGCCAGAAGGCGAGGCTCGATCGCGGCGACGACGCTGCGGGTGATTTCATCCTGCACCGCGAAGATATCACCCAGCTTGCGGTCGTATTGTTCGGCCCAGTGATGGCCGCCGGTCAGCGCATCTATGAGCTGTGCGCTGATGCGCAGCTGCTTGGCGGTGCGGCGTACGCTGCCTTCGAGCACATAGCGCACGCCCAGTTCGCGCGCGACCTGTCTCACATCGACGGCGCGGTGCTTGTAGACAAAGGTCGAGTTGCGGGCGATGACGAACAGCCAGCGGATGCGGGATAGCCCGGTGATCAAGTCCTCGGAAATCCCGTCGGCGAAATACTCCTGAGAGGGATCACCGCTCATGTTGTCGAATGGCAGCACCGCAATGGAGGGACGGTCGGGAAGCGGCAGGGCGCGGGCCTTTTCACCGGCGGCAACCGGGAGCCGCTCCACCAATTTTCCAATGAAGCGGTAACCGCGGCGGTGCAGCGTTTCGACATAGCGCGGCCGTCGAGCATCGTCCTCGAGGGCTCTTCGAAGTTCCTGGATGCAGGTCACCAGTGCCGCGTCACCCACGGTGACCTCGGGCCACACCGCGCTGAACAGCTCCTCCTTGGTAAACACCTCACCGGGACGGGCAGCCATGAAGGACAGTAGCGCTAGTGCTTTCGGCGTGAGTCGCACGTGGCGGTCCCCGGACATCAGTCCGCCGCGCGGTTCAAGCCGATAGGGCCCGAAGGTAAGTGTCCGATCCAGCATGGATTTCTCCGGCGCGAAGGTTAGCACGATCCTCCTATAGAAATCCCGCTTCTCGCCTATGACTTCCGGCCAGTTCGATCCTAGGGTCGGGGCCAAAATTCGAGAAGTTCCGCTTTATTCCGAGCGGGAAAAACGGGAGAAGCGCGATGAAGACAACGCCTGCAGTGATGGTGGTGCTTTCGGTCGGCCTTTCACTTGCCCAGCCAGCTTGTGCGGACGATGAAAAGCTTGGAAAGGTCCATTTCGAAACGTCCTGCAGACCGGACGCCCAGAAATTATTTAACCAGGGAATGCTGTATCAGCATTCGTTCTGGTACCGCGCGTCACAACGAACATTCGAGGACGTAGCGAAAGCCGATCCCGAGTGCGGCATCGCCTATTGGGGCAGTGCACTCAGTCTGCTGTGGAATCCCCACGTCCCCACGCCTGTGAAAAATCTCGCCGACGGCGCCGCCATGATCGCCAGGGGAAAGAGCGTCGGCGCCAAGACTCAGCGCGAGCGCGATTATCTGGATGCGCTTGGGATCATGTACGCCGACTACGAGAAAGTCGATCATCGCACGCGCATCGTGGCCTATGCAAAGGCCATGGAGCAGTTGGCACAGCGCTATCCGGATGATGACGAGGCACAGATTCACTACGCATTAGCCCTCAACACCTCGGCTTCGCCGGCCGACAAGACCTACGCCGGCCAGCTCAAGGGCGCGGCGATTCTTGAGCCTATCGCCAGGCGTCAGCCGCAACATCCCGGCGTGGCCCACTACCTGATCCACCTCTACGACTATCCGGCGATCGCCGAGAAAGGCCTCGATGCTGCGCGACGCTACGCCAGGATCGCGCCGGCGGCGGCACATGCCCAGCACATGCCGTCGCACATCTTCACACGTGTCGGCTATTGGAGCGAATCCATCGCGTCGAATGCCGAAGCGGCGCGTGTCGCGAAGGAATCCCAAGACTTCCACGACCAGTTGCACGCCATGGACTACCAGGTCTATGCCTATCTGCAGCTCGGGCAGGACCAGAAGGCCAAGGCGATCCTCGACGAGGCAACGACCGTCACCGGTTTCACCGAGACATTCCTGGTGGGACCTTACGCGCTGGCCGTTTCGCCGGCGCGCTACGCCTTGGAACGCAGCGACTGGAAGGCGGCATCGGAACTTGCGGTCCGCCCCAGCCCGCTGGCTCAGGTACAGGCGATGACCTATTTTGCCCGTGCCCTCGGCGCAGCCCGCTCCGGAAATCCCGACGCCGCCAAGGCCAACACCGCCAAGCTCGCCGAGCTGCGGGACAAATTGCGTGCCGCGAAAGACGCCTATTGGTCGGAGCAAGTTGACATTCAGCAGCAGGTCGCGACAGCCTGGACGCTGTATGCCGAAGGCAAGCAGGCTGACGCGCTGACCGCGATGAATGCTGCCGCAGATGCAGAGGACAAGACCGAGAAGCATCCGGTAACGCCGGGCGCTCCCAGGCCCGCACGCGAACTCTACGGCATCATGCTGCTCGAGAGCGGCAAGCCTGAGGAAGCGCTTGCCGCTTTCGAGGCGACGCTGAAGAAGGAGCCGAACCGTCTGGGCGCCTATGCAGGCGCGGCGAAGGCCGCTGAAAAAGCCGGCGAGATCGCCAAGGCTCAGGATTATTACAGGAAAGTCCTCACCATCGCTGGCGATGCCGACAAGTCCCGGGCCGAGGTCGGCGATGCGCGCGCGTTCTTGACGAAAAAGTCGTGAGAATTCGACGCCCAAAGCTATGCGAAAAGATCGTGAGAGCGCTGTTGTTGCTATTCGCACTCGACGCACTTGCGGCTCCGGCGCGGGCCGAGTCGCTGCAAGTCGTCGGATATGCGGGTTTGCTCGGCGAGTGGGAGCTGACCGCCACCGTCACGGAAAAGGCACGCCTGTGGGCCAAGGAATTCTCCGGACCATTGTCGATGAAACACGTCGGTATCTGTACGCAGGATGGTCCGGAGCAGAAGATCGGGGAAATCCGTTTTCAGATATCGGCACTTTCGTCGCAACTGGATGCAATTTTGCTGGTTGAGGGCATCGAGTGCACCTACAGCGCACGGTCGTCGAACCCTTATAGCGGCCTCATGACCTGCCCTGATCGGGCAGCTGTTCCGCTCAAGCTGTGGCTGAGATAGGTCTTCTGCCCTCACCCACTCGTTGGCGGCAAACAGTCTGGGTCGGCGGTCAGCCTTCCCGGGTCAGGAGGTGGGTCAGGTTTCGAATCGCGGGGGCGGCGAACAGCACGATCGGCGTCATCGTGATCCAGGCAACGATCCAGGATTGCAGCCAATGCGTCACGAACGTACCCGCCGCCAGGAACGGGGCGCTGGCAATCGCCGCCGCGACCGCGCAGGTCAGGCCCGACTGAATGAACCCAAAGACAAAATGGCTGAACCGGCGCGGTATCCCCAACATTTGGACCTCGGCAGAAGGTGGTCACAAAGGCCAAACAAGAGCCGTGCCCAACCACCACCAGTCCAGGTCAGCCAGGATGGCGCGAAAATTCAGGCGAATGCAGTGGTGGGATCGCAGGGCCGGCTACGCCGATTGCACCGGCGCGGGTTTCGCCTCGACCGGCGGCGGCTCCCGCGCCGGCTCGTCATCGGCGATGGCGCG
>JAYSPJ010000952.1:0-2405 GCA_043722155.1 Bradyrhizobium sp. | reverse complement strand
TCGTCGATGGCGACCAGCTGCTCGCGGTGATCGCGCAAAGCTGGAAGGAAGACGGCCGGCTCGCCAAGCCCGGCATCGTCGCCACCGTGATGTCGAATCTCGGGCTGGAGCGCTTCCTCGAGGGTCAGGGCATCGAGCTGATCCGCACGCCGGTCGGCGACCGCTATGTGCTCGAACAGATGCTGAGCCGCGGCTACAATGTCGGCGGCGAGCCTTCCGGCCATATCATCCTGTCGGACTACGCCACGACAGGCGACGGCTTTGTCGCCGCGTTGCAGGTGCTGGCGGTGGTGCAAAAGCTTCGCCGCCCGGTATCGGAGGTCTGTCACCGCTTCGATCCGCTGCCGCAGATCCTGAAGAACGTGCGCTACCGCAGCGGCAAGCCGCTCGACGACGCCGACGTCAAATCCGCCATCGTGGACGGCGAGAAACGGCTCAACGGCCATGGCCGGCTGCTGGTGCGCTCCTCCGGCACCGAGCCCGTGATCCGGGTGATGGGCGAGGGCGACGACCGCATCCTGGTCGAGGAAGTGGTCGATCACATCGTGTCGGCGCTCGGCCACGCCGCGGCCGCGTAAGCAAGCCGCATTCCTGGCGCATGATCATGGCGCCGAACCGCCCGCACGCTGGCGAATCATGCGCGCGATTGCATCGCAGCCATTTTCTATTGGTGCTGGTCGGCACGGCACCGTCGTCGTAGGAGGAGTAATTGCGCTCCGAATCCGGGATTTCAGATTTTGAACAAGCCCGTCATCGTCAGTGAGGAGTCGCCGGTCGCGCCGGTGGTGGTGCCCGACCTCACCGCGCCCGCCGCCGCAAAGGCCGCCGCCATGGCGGGGCCGGCCTATGTCGTGCTGGCCGGCATCAGCCTGTCGCATTTTCTCAACGACACCATGCAGTCGCTGATCGCCTCGGTATATCCGATCCTGAAGGACAATTACGCGCTGGACTTCGCGCAGATCGGCATGATCACGCTGGCGTTCCAGTTCACCGCGTCGCTGCTGCAGCCGGTAATCGGACATTTCACCGACAAGAAAGCCCAGCCGTTCTCGCTCGCCATCGGTATGGGATTTACGTTTTTCGGTTTGCTGCTGCTCAGCGTCGCGCAGCAATACCCGGTGATCCTGATCGCGGCGGCGCTGGTCGGGCTCGGCTCGGCGGTGTTCCATCCGGAGTCGGCGCGGATCGCCCGGCTGGCCTCCGGCGGGCGCTACGGTTTCGCGCAATCGGTATTCCAGCTCGGCGGCAGTTTCGGAACTTCGATGGGCCCGCTGCTCGCCGCGCTGATCGTGGTGCCGTTCGGCCAGCGCAGCATCGCCTGGTTTTCATCGATCGCGTTCCTGGCCATCATCATCCTGTGGCGGATCGGGCACTGGTACAAGCCGCAGATCACGACGAAGAAGGCGGCGCCGCCGCCGGCGCATCCGGATGCCCCGAGTTCCCGCCGAGTCAAGGTCGCGCTCGTCGTGCTGGTCGCGTTGCTGTTCTCGAAGCAGCTCTATGTCTCGAGCCTGTCGAGCTATTACATCTTCTACCTGATCGAGAAGTTCGCGGTCTCGACCCAGACCGCCCAGCTCTATCTCTTTGTCTTTCTCGCCGCCAACGCCGCCGGGGCCTTCTTCGGCGGACCGCTCGGCGACCGTTTCGGCCGCAAATATGTCATCTGGTTTTCGATTCTCGGCGCACTGCCGTTCACGCTGGCGCTACCCTATGCCGGACTGTTCGGCAGCGCGGTGCTGACGGTGTTCATCGGCTTCATCATTTCCTCGGCGACGTCGTCGATCATCGTGTTCACGCAGGAGCTGATGCCGCACCGGTTCGGGATGATCTCCGGGGTATTTTTCGGATTTGCATTCGGTATCGGCGGTCTCGGCGCCGCGGTGCTCGGCAAGGTCGCCGACCATACCGGACTCGAATTCGTCTATCAGCTCTGTGCGTTCCTGCCGGCGATCGGACTGCTCGCGGTGTTCCTGCCGAGAATGCCCAGGCCTGCGCGCTGACGCCGGCCGTTCGCGCACGGGCCCTCCGGATTTTTGTCAATACATTGTTAGCGATTGTGACGATTCCGCGATCTTTCGTGCTGCCGTTTCGTCGCCGTGAAAACTTTCAAAGCGCGATCAGAGAAAGATTCAATCCGCATCTGCTGCGTGCGGTAGCGCTGCAAAATATTGAAATTCTGCGCGATCTCGCCGATGACCCGCGCCCGCAGAGCAGGTCGCGCGCAACGGATTATCAACCTTAATAATTAGGGTTAAGCGCCGCTTAAGCATTTTGAGGCATCGTCCGATCGTGAGTTTTTGATGTGAGGCCTCCGTTGTCTGCCTCACCGGACAAAAGGACGAAGCCAATGCGTAGCGTTAAGTTTTTCGTTGCCGCCGGAGCGGCATCATTGTTGTCGTCGGTGG
>JAYSPJ010000951.1:0-1998 GCA_043722155.1 Bradyrhizobium sp. | reverse complement strand
GCGGCTTTGACGTCGTCCTCTCGGGTCTGTTCGAATTGCAATGCCTCCAAGGTGCTTCGCGTCAAAAGAAACCGATCAGAGAAATGTTCAGGCTCTTTGTCAGTTCGTGCACGCCTGTTCGCATCGCGGTAGACAGACAGGAGGTAATTTGCGGTTTGCTCCAACTGATCCTGATGCTGAGCAAATCTAGCGGCGAAGCGCGCGAATGCCCCTAGGATTCGATGCCGCTCGCGAAGCTGAGTGCCAAGTTGCTGTTTTACATCCTGAGCGTCTTTAATCGCATCGTTTCGGACGCCCGTGAGCTCGCGGTTCGCCGACGCGACTTCCTCAGCGTATTCTTCGCACCTTTGGCGATGCTGGCGGCCCCTCTCCCCATAACCGGGATACGGGTCATCCATTCTGTAAGCTGCGCGTGCGGCCACGAGCGCGGCCACCACTCCGATGATGAACAAGCCCCACGAATAGATGCCGTCGAGGTTAAAGGGTTGCGAGATCAAGAGTTGGCCGGCAGCGGCTTGAGCATCGTCTCGCCCATCCCCTTTAGCGTCTCGGTAATGAGCGGCGAGGAGGTTCCAGACGACGACGAGCACGAGCCACATCCCGATCACCGTCCAACCAAGCTGCTTCTGCGCTCCTGATCGCAAACTGGTTTTGGGCCAGAAAAAGTAGCCGACCGCAGTGGCTACCCCAACATTCACCGCCGCGACCATGATTGCAGCGACAATTCCACCCAAGTAGCCCAGGTCATCGTTCACCCGTAAAAAAATGGCGTTGCCAATCACCTCAACCAAGCCAGCCAGCGCGATGCTTCCAACCGTGACGATTTTGGGGGGAACCTCGAAAGTCGGCCTACTGAGCTCGTTGTCCCGCTTGAACTTCTGGAGGTCGTGATAGGATTCAACGATCGCGTCGCGGCGGTTGGAAAGCCGGTTGCGCCAGTCGATAACTAGGGTCTCGAAATCGCCGATCGCGGTTGTTGTCGCCGCTTGGATTGCGCCGAGCTCGTGGAGTAGCTGAAGATCGGCAAGGCGATTCTCGTAAGATTGGGTATTGTTCCGAGCGGCGATTTGCGCCGCATTGAGTTCTTCCCCGATGCGCGCAACCACCTCGTGTTCGACCACGTCAAGCGTTGACGCGTCCGCTCGAGGGAGATTCATGGCGCCCTGGTCTGCGCCACGCTCCCGGAGCTTCAGGGCATCGATCCAGCCGTCTCGGTCAATTTGGACAAACGCGTCGTCCATCGGCGCATGGCCATCAACCTTGCTCGAAAAAAACCGTTTCAGGGCGGCGAATGGACTCACTCACGCTCCATGGCGCAGGAAGAATCCCGGTAAGCTCCATTTAGCCCCGTCTGCCCTGCAGTCCCACTAAGAACCTGATTCCGCAAGCCGATTAAGCAATTTACGCTGCCGATTCTGCACAATATCTTGTCTGAGCCCAGAGCCGCGCTTGCTAATTAGCCTGTGGCGGTGCGGCGAGGTCGGCCGTTTCCGTCCGATTGTTGAAGCGCTGGGCGAACTTCCAAGTGTCGAACTCAAGGGCGCGGACACGTCCAGCCTAGCGAAGCAGTCGGTCAAGCACCTCAGCACGGCAGCCGCCCCGACATGAAACTCGGTTAGTGGAAGGCACAAGGCCCTGGAAGTCGGCTCCATCGGCATCACCCGGATGGCGGTGCGCTTGTAAAGCTAGGGCATCCAGCTTGACAGCCCGCACTCCATCGCGACCGCCGTTGGCGGCGATCAGGGATCACCAAGATCGCTGCACACCATCTCCCAGTCGAGGCCCCGATCCACAGACCACACAATACCTCGCTGGTCCCTCTCGACCCAGTTGCGCAAGGGGTCTGGGAAGCGCGTGCGGTCAGGATTCCACTCGATCATGTCGGGATCGGTGATCAGGCGATTGCCCATGCCCAGGCCGAAGCTTTGATCAAGTATGTCCATCGCGTCGTCGCGATCTCGGCTAAGGACGAGTATGGGCTTGAGGACGACGTTCTTT
>JAYSPJ010000950.1:0-5755 GCA_043722155.1 Bradyrhizobium sp. | reverse complement strand
TAGAAAAGGCATTGAGCGCGGCGTCGAACGTCCCGACCAACGATCGCGCCAGCGTGTTGAGCAATATCGCGGTGGTGCAGGCCAAGACCGGCGACCTGTCGGGAGCGCTCGCCACCGCATCGAACGCGCGAACGGTGGCAGGCGCCAATTCCTATGGCAGCGATCCCTATGGCAACGTCGCGGAGGGACTTGTCTCGATCGGCAACTTCGCCGCCGCAGACGATGTGCTGCGCCGCGTTGAGCAAAGCAAGCGCTCCAGTACCCTGCGTTCCATGGCCACGACGACGCTATCTTACACCAAACGTGTTCCGGAAGCGCTGGCTTATGCCGCGCAAACCAGCGGCAGCGACCGCATCAGCGCCTACTCCTATATCGCCAAGGCTCAGGCGGAAGCCGGCGACAAAAGTGGAGCGCTGTCAAGCCTGAATTCCGCTATCCAGGCGGTCAACTATCTCGAACAGAGTTCGCGGCGAGGATCGCTACTCAACATGGTCGAATACGCGGCCGAAGCCGGAGAGTTCGAAACCGCGCGTCGGCTCTATGCCGACGGCAGCAAACTCTTCAACCCCAACGACAGCAATAATTCCTACTATCTGAATTCGGCGCGTTGGCATTTGGCAGAGGGCCTCGCGAAATGGGGCCGCGTCACTGAGGCGGAAGCGCTGCTTCCCACCGTCTTTGCCAACAACAAGAACCCCAGCTTTGCTTGGTACCGCCCCCATCTCATCGGCGCCATCCAGCAGGCGCGCCAGAGGCAGGCCGAGAGCCTGAAAGCCAAATACCAGGCCCTCGTGAAAGAGGGCAAGATCGCGGAGGCCGACACCGCACTGTCACGCGAGCCGGCGACACTGGCCGCCGCGGCCGGCCGCGTTTCCCTTGCATCAATTTATTTGGCGAAAGGCGACACCGCCGCCGCGCGACGCCATCTTGAACCCGCTGCAGTCGCCCTGTCCAAGGCCACGGTTGCGGACTTCTCCAATGCCTTTCAGTTTACGCTGAGCCGCATCGAAATCGCCGATCTCTATAGAAGTATGGCAGACATTGCTGCAAGCAAACGTGTGCTCGATGCCACGGTCGGCACCATCGCCAAGCTTGCCAACCCGGATGCCCGCCGTTCGCCCATTGAGTATCTGTGCGATGCCTACGTGCGCCTTGCGTCGACCATCGCTGCGACCAAGAATTTCGCCGCAGCCAAATCTATCGCCATGGAAGTGTTCAAGTTAAGCACGCAAGTCGCCGCTGGTGATCGCGCCTCTGTCTTGGCAAAAGTTTCCGGTCTTGATCCACAGGTCGGCCTTATCAACGAATTGGCGGCCGCGGTGCCCTCGCTTCCCGCAGGCTACAGCAAGCAAACGATCCTGACGAATTTGGTCAAAGTCTACGTCTCCGCAGGCCAAGAAGCCGCGGCGCTGGCGATGGCGCGGCAGATCGAAGATGCGTCGACGCGAGCAAGTGCGCTAAAGAGCGGCATCGAACGCCGCGCCTTGGAGAAAAACTGGACCGCCGCAATAGCGCTCGCCAGCGATCCGGTATTGTCCGGTCGGCTTTATCCTGACGTCGCCTACCGGATGCTGGCAGCCGGGCTGGTGCAAGATGCCATTTCACTGGAACCAAAATTCACATCTGCCTCGGACGAGGCCTACACCTACTACACCTCGCTAGCGCAACATCACGCAGCCCGCGCAAATACCGAGGCGGCATTGGCGGCGGCAATGCGGATCTCCTCGTTGCCGCGCCGCATCAGCGCGTTGTTCTCCATACGCTCCAGCATCGAAGCAACGGCCGGCCGCGCTGCCGCCCGGACAGTTCGCGAACGGGCAACGGCTCAATTCGCTGAACTGAAAGCGCCGATCGAGCGATCGGAGACATGCAATCTGATCAAAGCCTACATCACCATCATCGACGATGAGGCACCGGCGAAGACCGCTAACCAGGCCCCCGAAACGGCCTGCGTCGCCGAAGCCCTTGCGATTCCGGCGCAGAAGGACCGGCTCTCTCCACTTGGTAGCGCACTGGCCTATCCAACTATGACAACACGCCCCTTGATCAGCGGCACGCTTGCTCCCACTCGTCCTGCCGTTAGCCGACTGTTGACCGAAGCGTCGGGCCTGAGCAGTCAGTCAAGCCGCGACAGTAACATGTCCACGGCGCTCAATACGCTGGCGCGTGAGGGCGCCATCGAAACTGCCATGGAGTTGGCAGCGGACAACATCAACGACGGCTACTACAGCCCCGCCAATGCCGCGGTCACTTGGCTTGTAGAGATTGGCGATACCGCAACCGCTCAGAAACTTCTCAACCGCGCTGTTGATGCCATCCCTGCCCTCACGAGCGATTCCGAGAAAGATTCCGCCTATTCCCGCGCTGCGGCGCTCGCCACCCTGCTCGGCGACTTCGACCGAGCCATCAAGCTCACCTCCGAGATGAAATCTCCCAGCAATCGAGTAAGCTCCTTCGTCAGCATAGCCAATGCAGCCAACACAAAAAAACGGTTCGACGTCGCGCTCAACACCCTCGACCGGGCCCTTGCCGCCGACAAGGAAGCAGATTCGCATTACTACAAATCATCATTCTACTCGATTGCCGCGACGGCCGGTCACAAGAAAGTCGAGACTTTTCTCGACGATTATCTAACCGACAAGAGCTTAAGTACGCTCTCGCGCGTAAGTGCGCGTTACACCGCCATGTCCGCGCTCCTGAACTGGAAGCAATATGATCGTGTGACAGCGCTGGTTCCCGCCCAGGAGGTCGAGATCGCACAACTCGCACCGGTCGCCACACGATGGTCCTATGCCTCGACATTAGCTACAGCGTTGGCAACGCTCGGCGATACCGTGCGGCTCAACAAGCTGTTTGCCGACGCCCCGCTTCCGGAAAACAAGGTACAAATCCTGTTGTCCGCCGCAGCCGGATTCGTCAAGGCGGACAAAGCCGACAACGCGCGTCCGGCAATTGAACGGTCGGTTGAATTGAGCGCCGCCATTGCCGACGTGGGAACACGTTCCAGTACGCTACAATCGATCGCGTCATATCAAGTACAGATCGGCAATATCGACGCCGCGCGCAAGACGTTGCTGCAGTCGCTCGAAGTGCTCAAGGTAAACCGTCCCGATCTCGCGGGATGGGCTGATTTCATGATCGCATCATCGCTCGAAGGCAACGATCCGGAGCAGGCCGCGCGGCTGGCGCTTGCGATTACGGAGCCGTTCTGGCGCACTTCTGCGATCGTCCGGCTTGCCAATACACGTCTCTCTGCGGGGCGACTGCCGGACGCGGTCAAGATTCTGCGCGCGGGGTCGCCTTCAGCCCTCGCCGACAGTGTTCTTGAAGTTGCCGCACGAAGGTTGGCTGGCAAGAGCGATCTGGAGACGGCGCGAGAGCTGGCCGGCCGCATTTCCCACGCTGGAATCCGCGACCGTGTGCGGCGACAGCTCGCGCTGACGCAAGTGCGATCCGGTGCCATCGCGGCAGCGCTGGCGGAAACCAGCACCATCGAGGACAAGGCAATCCGCGCCTACGCGTTCCTCGATCTAGGTGCGTTTTTGCTGACGCAAAAGTACGACAAAGATTCCCCAAATGCCTATTTCGCCCAACTGAGCTATTTCGCAGCTGCCCAACTGGCTGATCAGATTTCGGATACGCTAACGAAGGCCGACATTCTCGCTGACGCAGGCCACGGCCAGAACAAGTGGCAGGCGGGCGCCGGAACCGCGACGCTGACACGCGCGAGTGCGGCCGCAGCCGAAATTGCCGACGCGCAGGCGCGCCGATATGCCACGCAGTGGGGCCGCGGCCTTGGAGTCGTGAAAAAACCCGATCCTCTCGTGAGAGAGGAGCGCGACACCTTTACCAGCAAGGTGAGATATATGAGCGAGGACAGATTTATCGATCTTGATGCCCATATCGAATCCTTCGCCACAAACAATCCAACCGACCGCATTTCAAAGCTGACGACAATCGCAACCTCCTTTGCCGAGCAGCTCCAGGACATGCGTAAGACCGCCGCCAATTTCGAACAAAAGCGAAAAGTCGGGCAATAATGCGTTGCTCCTCATCGCCTTTACCTACCCCGTCGCCCCTAGTGAAATGGCCGAAAGGCATCATCGGTCAAAGCCGACTTTTGCAACAAAATCTGCCATTAGCAGACTCTTGCACTGCAATAAGATGCGTTCTTATCTCTTCACTGCTGGATAAGGCCCAGCCTATGCGATAGCCTCTCCAGCCCGTCGGTTAATAAAAGCCGTTAGTCCAAAGGCTCAGGCAAGCGGGCAGTTGAATCAAGGAGAGGGAGCGCTCCAATGAACCCAAACAAGGCACTTTGGGAAAAAGGTGATTTTACGCGCGTTGCGCAGAGCATGAGGGAGAGCGGAGAGGCGCTCGCCAAGAGCCTCGGAATCACTAAAGGGCTCAAGGTTCTGGATCTAGGGTGCGGCGATGGAACGACGGCGTTACCAGAGGCAATACTTGGAGCAGACGTGTTGGGCGTTGATATCGCGAGGAACCTTGTTGAGGCTGGGAACAAGCGCGTAAAGGAACAGGGTCTCGCCAATTGCAAATTTCAAGAAGGCGATGCGTCCAATTTGCACGAACTGAAGGATAACACCTTTGACCTCGTCGTGAGCATCTTTGGAGCTATGTTCGCCCCAAAGCCATTTGATGTCGCCAAGGAGATGGTGCGCGTGACCGGGCCCGGCGGGCGGATTGTGATGGGAAACTGGATTCCAAATGATCCAACGCTGGTAGCGCAGATTTTAAAGATCAGCGCATCGTATTCTCCGCCACCTCCAGAAGGCTTCATCAGCCCTATGACATGGGGGATCGAGAACAACGTGATCGAGCGATTTGGAGGCGCAGGGGTTCAAAAGGAGAAGATATCATTCGTCAGAGACACCTATACTTTCAACTTTCCCGGCAAACCATCAGAGCTCGTTGATACATTCAGAAAGTTCTACGGGCCGACCATGAACGCATTCGAAGCCGCAGAGAAGAACGGCCTCGCCGGTAATCTGCAGAAAGAGCTGGTGGCTCTGTTCAACAGCCAGAACAAAAGCCCAAGCAAGGATGCCACGTCCATTCCTGCGACATTCCTACGCGTTACCGTTACGCCTTAACTCGGACGCACACTTAATGCGAGCTTGCAGAGCGGGGCTTGCTCAATGCCCGATTCGTGCCATGAGGCGATCACTAATACTCCGGTGATACGAAGCGATTGCGTCCCTGAGAAAAAGGCGATGGCCGCTAGTCATTCTGGCGTTATGCGCGCGACATAGGCCGCCGCCGGCTCAGTGTAGCCCTTGAGTTCCAGGCTGCACTGCTCGGCCGAAATGTTGCTCGACACGTCCTTCCACACCGCTTCGCTCATGATCATCTCGCCACCCTTCGCGGCGGCGACAAGCCGCGCGCAGAAGTTCATTGGGTCACCGAGCGCCGCGAACTGATAGTTTCCGCCCTCGACTCCAATCGAGCCGACAAAGGTCTTGCCCGCATGTACGCCAACGCCGATCGAAAGCCATGGACCCGCGGGGTCGGTGTGTCCGGTGGCGCGCAGAAGCTCAAGCCCGGCAGCAACCGCGCGCTGACGATAGTCGGAGCCGGTGAGGCCGGGAAGATAAATGGCGATCACCTCGTCGCCCACCATCTTGTCCACCATGGCATCGCTCCTAGAGCGGTTTTCGGTTGATGTGAATCGGAACAGTAAGGGGGTTCCCAAAGGGGCGCAAATCAGATTCGGGTTGCTTTGACAGCAACAGCGAGA
>JAYSPJ010000949.1:0-7450 GCA_043722155.1 Bradyrhizobium sp. | reverse complement strand
ATGTCGCTAACATAGAGCCCGCGTCCCTGCATCAGCCGCTCGAGGTTCGGCCGCGGCACCACCTTGCCGATATAGGAGTTCGGCCGATCGAGCTCGGAGAGGATTTCGGGATTCGATGACGTGACGGTCATGCCGTGCGTCTCCCACGCGCCCGCGCCGTGGTCTCGACCGCGTCGACAATGGCCTGATAGCCGGTGCAGCGGCAGTAGTTGCCGGAAAGGTGCTCGCGAATCTGCTCCCGATCGGGCTCAGCCCGCTGCTTCAGCAGATCCTGCGCCGCCATCAGCATGCCGGGCGTGCAAAACCCGCATTGCAAGGCGTTGCGATCGCGAAAGGCGGCCTGCAGGTCGGCGATCTCGCCGCTGTCGGACAATCCCTCGATGGTTTGAACGGACGCGCCGTGTGCCTGCACCGCCAGCATCAGGCAGGAACGAACGATCTCCCCGTTCACTCGCACGGTACAGGCGCCGCAGACCCCATGCTCGCAACCGACATGCGTTCCGGTCAGCTGCAGTTGTTCCCGGAGGAAATCCGCCAGATTGAGACGCGGCAGAACCTGCGCGTCGACGCGCTCCCCGTTCACCTCGAGCGAAATTGGTATAGCGGCCGTCACGCAAGCCCTCCGGCATCGATATCTGGCCGCCCCAAGAGCGCGGATACGCCTCGCGCCAGCAGCACCCTTGCAAGATGACGGCGCATGGTCGCAGACGCTTGCTGGTCATCCTGCGGGTCGAGCTCTTGGCCAAGGGCCATGGAAGCCGCTGCTACCGCCGCGGGCGTGATGGCAGCGTTGACCAGGCTCGCCGCGGCCTTGGCCTGTACCGGCCGATCGCCCACGGCAAAGAAGACAAGTCGAAGATCGGTGAAGACATCATTTTCCACGGTCGCCTGCGCGGCGAGGCCAGCGATGGCGTAGTCGCCGTGCCGCCGGGCGAACTCGTGGAAGAAATACGCGGAATTCTTCCGGGCAATCGGCAGTTCGACGCCCACCAGCAATTCCTGCGCCGACAGGTCCGTCTCATAAATCCCCTTGAAGAAATCCCCGGCCGCAACCCGCCGTTCGCCGGGCTGGCCGCGCACGATAATGGCCGCATTCAGCGCCACCATGCAGGCTGGCAGTTCGGACGCAGGATCGGCATGCGCAAGGCTGCCGCCGATCGTGCCACGGTTGCGGATCGCTGGATGCGCGACATGGGCAATCGCTTCGGTCAATAGCGGCGCGTGCACGGCAATTTCCGGTGACCTCTGAAGATCGACATGACGGGTCAGGGCGCCGATCCTGACGACATTGCCGGTCACCGAAATCCCGCGCAGCTCGGCAAGTTCGCCGATATCGACAATGAGTTCCGGTGAGATCAGGCGCAGATTCATCGCCGCCATCAGGCTCTGGCCGCCCGACAGCACCTTTGCCTTGTCTCCATGCGCTACGAGCAACTCCAGCGCATCAACGACGCTGGTTGCACGTGCGTAAGCGAAAGCCGCAGCTTTCATTAGGCGTGACCTCCCCCGGATCCTTTGGCGCATTTTTCTTTGGATTAGACGGCGACGCCCCCCAAAGGTCAAGTTTGTTTATCGAACGATTATTTCTGATGACTCGACTTCCGGACTTGTCATAATGGCATCGACGACACACGGTTCGGTTCTCACCAGAGCCGGCGCCAGGGAGGAGCAGCAATGAATCTGGGGTTCTTCACCATGCCGATTCATCCTCACGGCAAGGATTGGCGTCTAACCCTGCAGGAAGACCGCGAAGCATTCCTGCTCGCAGACGAACTGGAGTTTACCGAAGCCTATGTCGGCGAACACGTCACCGACCAGGCCGAGAACATTACCTCCTGCATCGCGTTTATCGCGTGGATCGCGGCCGCTACCAAAAGGATCAGGCTCGGCACCGGCACCATCAACATGCCGAACACCCACCCCGCCACCGTCGCGGCCTCCATCGCGATGCTCGACCACATGCTCGACGGCCGTCTGATTTTCGGAATAAGCCCCGGCGGCCTGCTGTCGGACGCGGAATTATTCGGCAATCTGGACGCCGATCGCAACGCGATGTTTCTGGAATCGATCAACCAGGTGCTGGAGATCTGGGCCGGCGAGCCGCCATACAATCTCGCGGGAAAATACTGGAACGTCTCGACGCAAAAGACCCTGATCAGGGATATCGGCCAGGGAATCATCGCACGACCGTTGCAGCGGCCGCATCCGCCTATCGTCGTGACCGCCGTCGCGCCGTTCTCGAAGGGCGTCACCGAAGCTGCGGCGCGCGGCTGGGATCCAATCTCGGCCAATTTTCTGATGCCGGCCTGGGTAAAGAGCCATTGGCCGAAATACGTCGAAGGCTGCGAGCGCGGCGGCCGGCCGGCCGAGCCAGCGAACTGGCGCGTCGCCAAAAGCGTCTTTGTCGCCAGGGATGCAGCGACCGCAAAGGCCTACGCCACGGACCCGGACGGGCCTTACGTCCATTATTATCGTTCGCTGTTCACCAAACTGAAGAAGAACGGCCGTATCGAGTTGTTCAAGACACGCCGTGGCCAACCGGACGATGAAGTGACGCTGGAGATGATCTGCGACAAACTGATCATCTATGGAACGCCTGATAGTGTTGCGGATCAATTGCTGGCTTTCCAGAACGAGGTCGGACAATTCGGCACGCTGCTATATGCGGGCAAGGACTGGAAAGACCGCGAGCTCGGACGCCAATCCATGATCCTGATGGCCGAAAAGGTGATGCCGCGGGTCAATGCCGGCATATCGAACCGCGCCAACGCCGCTGAATGATCCGCCAAACCCACTTGAGAGGCCGCGCCGTGGCTCTGACCGATCGAATACCCTATCAGGCACAAGTCGACCGGCCGAGACTGATTCTGCCCGGCGGCAAGAAGCTCGCGGTATGGGTCATCCTCAACGTCGAGGAGTGGCGGATCGAGAATCCGATGCCGCGAACCGTGCTGAGCCCGCCGATGGGACAGCCGCTGTTGCCGGATGTGCCGAATTGGTCCTGGCACGAATACGGCATGCGCGCCGGCTTCTGGCGTCAGTTCAAGGCGCTGACCGACCGCAACATGCCGGTAACGTTGGCGCTGAACGCCAACGTTTGTCATTCCTACCCCCGCGTGGCATCGGCAGCCTTCGACGCCGGTTTCGAATTCATGGGCCACGGTTTCGTTCAGGGGCCGATGCACCGGCTGGACAACCAGGCCGATGCGATCAGCCGGGCGGTCGAGACCATCGCAAAATTCACCGGCAAGCCGCCGAGATCGTGGGAAAGTCCGGGCCTGACGGAGACCGACGAGACCCTCGATCTGTTGCGCCTCAACGGCATCGAATATATCGCGGACTGGGTGATCGACGATCTTCCGCAGGATATCGCGACGCCGCACGGCACCATCACGACCATTCCCTACTCGGTGGAGACCAACGACATCGTCATCCACGCGCTGCAGCATCTGACTTCCGAGCAATTCCTGCAGCGCTGCACCGACCAGTTCGACCGCTTGTATCTCGAGGGTGCCGTCAATGCGCGGGTCATGGCAATTTCGATTCACCCCTACATCACCGGTGTCCCGCATCGCATCAAGTATCTGGAAACGCTGCTCGATTATGTCCTTGGCCACGATGGCGTCGCCCTGATGACCGCGAGCGAGATCGGCGACTGGTATCGAGCCGAGATGTCGAAATCATGATCCCACCGCGAGCCGCATATCGCAGCACTTATCCAACCGCCTTCACGGGGGTGCGCAGCGGGACGACTGCAAAGACCCGTTCGAACCCGGCCAGGAAAACATCCAGCGCGTCGCTGATTACCTGGCGCTTGTCGTCCAGCACCGGAGACTCGAAGATGTATTTGCGAACCCCGTAATAGAAGATTCCGCTTTGAAGCACCCACGCCATCTCAAGCTCGGATGCGGTCGGCCTGGTTTGCTCTGGAAGCCCCGCTTCATGACGGCATTCACTGACGATGCGTGACAGAATTTTGTCCTGCACAACGCCGATGTACCACCGGTTGATGTCGAGTCCCTTCAAACCCGCATAGAAATAGATCCGCAGCCATTTGCGGGTGAAGATCACGTCGGTGTAGGCCTGATAGAATTCCTGCAACCGGTCGCGAAGCGGCCGGGCGCGGTCGGTAAGCAGCTTCTCCCAGCCGGGATCGAACGGCTCGAGATAGACCGAGCGATAGACTTCCTTGATCAGGTCGTCCTTGCTTGGAAAGTAGCGGTACAGCAGCGGCTGCGTCACGCCGAGCCGCCGCGCCAGATCGCGCGTCCCGCCGTCAAATCCTTCTTCCGAGAAGAATTCGGTGGCCTTGGCAACGAACTCCCTGCGGCGATCGTCCGGAGAAAGCCGCTTCTGCTTCGCGCGGGCGCGTTTTGGCGGGATCTTCTTCATGACGGGTCGTCGGGCTTGAGAAATCGGCCGTAACCGCCGCGGGCAAACAACAGCGGCTCCTCCCGATTGTAGGCATAGGCCTCGACGGCGCCCAGAAAGATGACGTGATCGCCGCCATAATACCGATTGGCCGCGCGGCATTGGAAATTCGCCACGCTGTCCGCGAGAATGGGCGCATTGCCGAGGCCAGGCGTCCAATCGACGCCTGCGAACTTGTCTTCCGAGGATTTTGCGAATTTGTTGGCGAGCGCCTGCTGCGATGCGCCCAGTACATTGACCGTGAAATGGCTGGCGTTCTGGAAGGTGCTCAGCCCCTGCGAAAACATGCCGAGGCTCCAAAGCACCAGCGGCGGGTTCAGCGATACCGAGGCGAACGAATTGCAAGTCAGCCCATAGGGCTTGCCGTCGGCCGCGACCGCCGTGATGATGGTGACGCCGGTGGCGTAGGTACCCAGCGCGTTGCGAAAATCCCTGGGATCGATCACCGAGCTGTCGCTGGCCAGCTCGTTGGCCGGATCTGGATTGATGGGATGCTTGGGCGCGTCGGTCATCCGTCGGCCTCAGAGCGTCAGGTTTTCGGATGGCAGGCCGAGCGCAACGCGCCCGTAATTGGTCCCCGCCGCATCGAAATTGAACGCAAGGTGCGAATTGATGGCGTGGGCATCGCGAAACTGCCGCTGCAAGGCGCCTGTGGTGAACAGCCCGCGCGCGCCGCTCGCGGAAGACAACAGCGATACCGCCTCGGTACAGAGGTTGACGGAATAAGCCCCGTCGCGCCGCAACCGGGTCTTGGCGGCGATATCCGGGATGCGGCCGCTCCGCGCATCGGCCATCGCCTCGATACATCTCGAACGCATGATCAGGCGGGCGGCATCGATTTTCGCGGAAGCCTCGGCAATCTTGATCTGCGTGCTCTGGAAGTCGCCGAGCCTGGCGCGATTATAGGTCGACGCGCGGTGGCGCGTGATATCGATATAGTCGTCCAGGCAGGCCTGCGCATTGCCCAAGGCGGCGCCGGAGAGCACATAGGGAAACAGTGAGAAGACCGGCAGCGCATAGAGTGCATTTGGATTGTCAGCGCTTCCGGGGGTTGGGCCGCCCGAGAGATCGCCGACCGCAACCGTCATCGATGCGGCGACGAATGTTTCGCCGACTTCGACGTCGTTCGATCCCGTTCCTCGCAATCCGCTCGCGTTCCAGGTGTCGGTGACCTGGTAATCGCTCTTGTGGAGCAGGAAGATCCGGTACTCGATCCCATCGGCTTCATCGTCCGAGGAAACGACCCCGCCAAGCATGTTCCATTCGCTCGAACCCACGCCCGACGAGAACGGCCAGTGGCCCCGCAACCTGTATCCGCCATCGACCTTGCTGGCACGACCGCTGGGAAAAATGAAGGACGATGCAATCAGGGCGTCGGCATTGTCGTTCCAGACCAGATCCTGAGCGCGCCTGTCGAACATGCCCAGCATCCAGTGGTGGCTGGCTAGGTTGGCGAAATTCCAGGCCACCGACGCGTCACCTTGCGCGAGCACATCGGCGCAATCGACCAGCACGACATAGTCCAGCTCGGAACCGCCGACCCGCTTCGGCTGCACGATCCTGAACAGGCCGGCATCATGCAGGTCGCGTTCCGTTTCCGGCGGCAGACACCGCAGCTCCTCGGTTCTGGCGGCGCGATCGCGCAGGCGCGGAACGAGCGCCCTGGCACGGTCGATCATGGCGGCATAGGCGGGGTTGTCCGCGGACGGACTTGCGTTTGGCATGTCGCCGACACCTCCCATATCAGCGTTCCCCGCTATCTCGCCGGTCGTTGCCGTCTTGAGATGCGGACGGCCGCTGCGAAACCTGCTTGACCGGCCGAAGCTATCTGACGATTGTTTATCGCCTGATCACTAACTATTCAAGGCGCGGCCGGGGCTGCGCGCAAATTCGACTGGTAGAGGGTGAAACGCCGATGGACAAGACGGTTGGCATTGTCGGGCTTGGCATCATGGGAAGCGCGATCGCCCGCAATCTCGTCGAGCGTGGGTGGCGGGTCATCGGCTTCGACATCGATGCCGCACGATGCGCCGAGCTTGCGGCTGCCAACGTCACGATCGCCGATGACGTTGGCTGGCTCGCGCGCAACGCACCTGTCGTCATGACCAGCCTGCCCAGCCCCGCAGCGGTTGAGGATGTCGCGCAGCGCATCGCCAGTTCCGCTGCGCCATCGCGGATCGTAGTGGAACTCTCCACGCTCGCCATCGCCGACAAGCTTCGCTTCGAAGCCGTCCTGAAGCAGGCCGGCCACATTGCGCTGGATTGTCCGCTGAGCGGAACCGGCGCGCAAGCCATAAATCGCGATCTGGTGGTTTACGCCAGCGGCGACAGCGCCGCCATTGCCAGGTGCGCCGGTCTGTTTGCCGACTTCGCCAAGCAGAGCGCCGATCTCGGCGCCTACGGCAACGGCAGCCGAATGAAATTCATCGCCAATCATCTGGTCGCCATTCACAACGTCGCCACCGCCGAAGCGATGGTGCTGGCGCAGCGCGCCGGGCTCGATCCGAAGCTGGTGGTCGATATGGTCGGTCCGGGCGCCGGGGGCTCGCGGATGTTTCAGATGCGCGCGCCGATGATGGTCGAAGGCGTCTATGAGCCTGCGACCATGAAGGTCTCGACCTGGAAGAAGGACATGGCCATCATCGCCGAGTTCGCCGCCGACGTCGGCTGCGCGACCCCGCTGTTTACGCTGACGCAACCGGTTTACACGCAGGCGATGGCGATGGGGCTGGGCGATCAGGACACCGCGTCAGTGTTCGAAGTGCTGAAGCAGACCAATGTTACAGATCCCGGCTCCGGCGCGGGCACACGGGGATGACGACGGTCCCGGATTTCGCAAGCGCTCCATCCGGGCTAAGGGACTGCGCAATGACCTCTCCGCGTCGTCCCTGCGAAAGCAGGGACCCATAGCCACCGACGTTAGCTAGTGTCTGTCCATAAACGGAGATTTTTTGACGAGCGCGGTAACGGATGCTGTGTTTGCAAGGGTTGGCGCGGCGTTTTTTGTCGGCGGCGACGA
>JAYSPJ010000948.1:0-2196 GCA_043722155.1 Bradyrhizobium sp. | reverse complement strand
TGCCTGCAGCACGAATTCGGAATTTTCGGCGGCGAAGCCGGCGCTCACATCCTCGTGCTGCTGTCGCGCCTCACCATGCCGGTGGTGACGACGCTGCATACCGTGCTGGCCAAACCGACCGCCGCGCAACGCACGGTGATGGAGCGCATCGTCGAGGCTTCGTCGAAGATCGTGGTGATGGCCAACAAGGGCCGCGAATTGCTGCGCAGCGTCTATCAGGTCCCGGAAGACAAGATCGAGGTCATTGCGCACGGCATTCCCGACGTTGCATTTGTCGGTCCCGACGCGGCCAAGGCCCGGCTCGGATTTAGCGGGCGGTCGGTGGTTCTGACCTTCGGCTTGCTGTCGCCCAACAAGGGCATCGAAGTCATGATCGACGCCATGCCCTCGATCCTGAAGCGCCGTCCCGACGCGGTCTATGTCGTGCTTGGCGCAACGCATCCCAATCTGCTCCGGGACCAGGGCGAGACCTATCGCCAAAGCCAGCTCGCGCGCGCCTGCGAGCTCGGCGTCGAAGACCACGTGGTGTTCCTCGATCAGTTCGTCGATCAGGCCACGCTGCTCGAATTCATTTCGATGTGCGACGTCTATGTGACGCCCTATCTCAACGAGGCGCAGATGACGTCGGGGACCCTGGCCTACAGTTACGGAGCGGGGAAGCCGGTGGTCTCGACGCCGTACTGGCACGCCCAAGAGCTGTTGGCCGACGGACGCGGCGTTCTGGTGCCTTTCGGCGACGCGGTGGCGACCGGCCGTGAAATCGCGGATTTGCTCACCGACGACGTTCGCCGCCAGGCGATCTGCAAGCACGCCTACTCGGTCAGCCGGTCGATGACGTGGGAGCGTACCGCCGAACGTTACATGTCCGCCTTCGAAAACGCGCGGCAGGGCCACTGGGTCAGGGCGTTTGCCCGGCCCGACGGCAAGGCGGCGCCTGAACCGCAGAGCCCGGCGCTGCCCGACATGCAAATCAATCATTTCCTGTCGATGTGCGACGATACCGGGCTGTTTCAGCACGCGGTGCATTCGGTGCCCGATCGCTCGCACGGCTATTGCGTGGATGACAACGCCCGCGCGCTGCTGCTGGCGTGCGCCCTCAACAATCGCGGCGAACAGCGCCTGTCGGAAGTTCTGACGACCCGCTTCGCGGCTTTCGTGCAACATGCCTGGAATCCCGACACCAGGCGATTTCGCAACTTCATGGGCTTCAGCCGGACCTGGCTCGAGCCCAGCGGCTCGGAAGACAGTCACGCACGCACGCTATGGGCGCTGGGTGAATGCAGCCGCAGCGACGCCAGTCCGTCGCGCCGCCGCTGGGCCGCCGCCTTGTTCGCCGAAGCGCTGCCCAGCGCCGAAGCGTTTTCCTCGCCGCGCGCCTGGGCATTCACGCTGCTGGGTCTGGACGCCTATTGCGCGGCCGCTCCCGATGATCTGCACGCCCGGGATGTCCGGCCGGTTCTTGCGGACAGGCTGATGACCATTCTCGCCTCGGTCGAGGCAGCGGACTGGGGATGGTTCGAGGAAGGTCTGGCCTACGACAACGCGCGCCTGCCGCAGGCCTTGTTGGCGACGGGCATGGCGACGCGAACGCCTGCCTATGTCGAGGCCGGGTTGAGATCGCTGCGCTGGCTGATGACGCAACAGACGGCGCCGGCGGGTCATTTCCGCCCCGTCGGCACGGCTGGTTTCGGCGAACAGCGGCGACCGCCCCGCGCCTTCGATCAACAGCCCGTGGAGGCCGCGGCGACGATCGCGGCGTGCCTCGCGGCATGGCGGGCGGATGGCGATGCCGAATGGAAGGCTGTCGCGACGCGGGTCTTCGCGTGGTTTCTCGGTAGCAACGACCTGTCGGTGGCGCTGGTCGATCCGCACACCGGCAGTTGCCGCGATGGACTGCATCCCGACCGCCCCAACGAGAATCGCGGCGGCGAGTCGGTCGTGTGCTATCTGCTTGGGCTTGCGGAGATTCGCCAGCTTGCACGGGTCGGCGACGACCAGATAGGGCCTCCGGCGCCTCGCGCCGTCGGCGCCCGAGTTTCATTTTTCCCTCCAGCGAGCCGAGGACATCGTGTCACAACCCACCTTCCTGAACCGGCAGGCGCTCTATCTGCGCCCTGACCCGGCGCGCGTGATTGTGCGTCCGTTCAAGCCGGCGACCGAACCTCGCGATCTCAATCCGACCGACAAGACCCGCGC
>JAYSPJ010000947.1:0-1514 GCA_043722155.1 Bradyrhizobium sp. | reverse complement strand
CCCGAGGATTATTTCGCATTGATGTGCGTGGCCTTCGTCACGGTGTCGGCCACCTTCGGAAATTCGCCGGTCCGCGGACTGACCAGCCTGTTCATCGGGCTGACGCTCGGGCTGATCGGCATCGACAAGCTCACCGGTCAGGCCCGGCTCGCTTTCGGCATTCCCGAACTGCTCGATGGCGTCGAGGTGACGACGCTGGCGGTCGGCCTGTTCGCCCTCGGGGAAGCGCTCTACGTCGCGTCGCGCCGTCATCACACCGAGGAGAAGCTCGAGCCAATACGCGGCTCGCTTTGGATGACGAAGGAGGACTGGAAGCGGTCATGGAAACCGTGGTTGCGTGGCACGATGTTCGGTTTTCCGATCGGCGCGCTTCCCGCCGGCGGCGCGGAGATTCCGACGTTCCTGTCCTACTCCACCGAGAAGCGGCTGACGAAACATCCGGAGGAATTCGGCAAGGGCGCCATCGAAGGCGTCGCGGGACCGGAAGCCGCCAACAACGCCTCCGCCGCCGGCACGCTCGTGCCCTTGCTGACGCTCGGGCTTCCGACATCGGCCACCGCCGCGATGATGCTGGCGGGCTTTCAGCAATACGGCCTGAACCCGGGACCGCTGTTGTTCGCCGCGCGGCCCGATCTGGTGTGGGGCCTGATCGCAAGTCTGTTCATCGCCAACGTCATGCTGCTGGTTCTCAATCTGCCGCTGGTCGGCTTGTGGGTGAAACTGCTCGCGATCCCGCAGCCGTGGCTCTACGCCGGGATTCTGGTGTTCGCGACCATGGGCACCATCGCGGCGAAGCCATCGGTCGTCGAGCTGTCGATGCTGGCGGGCTTCGGCGTGATGGGATTCCTGATGCGCAGGTTCGATTTTCCGATCGCGCCTGTCGTCATTGGTCTCATCCTCGGACCGATCGCCGAAAGCCAGCTGCGCCGGGCGCTGGCGATCAGCCTCGGCGACCCGATGACGCTGCTGCAAAGTCCGATGTCGGCGGCGCTGCTCGGCTTCGCGCTGATCGCGCTGGTGGCGCCGTTCGTGATGAAGGGACTGGGTCGGTTCAAGGCAAACGAGGACTAGGTGGTGTGGCTGGCGCTCCATCACTTGGGCCGGGCGCATCGCGCTACGCGAAGCCGTGTCGCCCCGCGCTGGCGTGGTTCCACTTGCTTTGGAACCCCCTGCCGCAGTGACGACACAGTCTGCGAACCGGAACCGCAAAAATGTCGGAACATCGCAACGGTCCAACGGTTGAAAGGTATCGTCAATTTCATTGGAGAACATGATGAACAATCGTCTTACCGTCTCAATCGTTGTTGCGTCGCTGCTCGCATCGGGCGCCGCATTCGCGCAATCCACCACGGTAGAGGGCGCCCGGAGTGGCGCTGCGGCCGGTGGTTCCGTGGCGGGTCCGGTCGGCGAAGCCGTCGGCGGCACGGTTGGTGCTGCGGTCGGCCTGGGCCTGGAAATTCCGAACGCCGTGATCACATCGATCCAGGGCGAGCGCGCGCCGTCGGTTACGATTC
>JAYSPJ010000946.1:0-4722 GCA_043722155.1 Bradyrhizobium sp. | reverse complement strand
GGCGACCATCGTCTATGCGCTGTGGGGCGGCGAGGATTTCACCGACCGCGCCACCTCGCCCGACCGCTGGGACGTCATCGTTGGCGTCGTGTTCATCCTGCTGCTGCTGGAGGCGACCCGCCGCACCACCGGGCTGATCATGCCGGTGGTGGCGGTGCTGTTCATCGCCTATGCGATGCTCGGCCCGCATTTGCCGGCGCCGTGGACGCATCGCGGCTACGAGTTGCCCCGACTGGTCGGCCACCTCTTCATCACGCTGGAAGGCATTTTCGGCGTCGCGGTCGACGTCTCGGCGACGCTGATCATCCTGTTCACGATCTACGGCGCGTTCCTGCAGCAATCCGGCGCCGGAAAATTCTTCATCGATTTTTCGCTGGCGCTGATGGGCGGCAGGCCGAACAGCGCCGGACGCACCGTGGTGCTGTCGTCGTTCCTGCTCGGCGGCCCCTCGGGATCCGGCGTCGCCACCACCGTGATGATCGGCACCGTCGCCTATCCGATGCTGGCCAAGGCCGGTTTCGAGAAGAACGCCGCCGGCGGATTGCTGGCGGCCGGCGGGCTCGGCGCCATTCTGTCGCCGCCGGTGCTGGGGGCCGCCGCCTTCCTGATCGCCGAGTTCCTCAAGATCAGCTATCTCGACGTGATCTGGATGGCGACGATTCCGACCTGTCTGTATTACCTGTCGCTATTGATCATGGTCGAACTGGACGCCAAGAAATACGGCGCCAAGGACGTGGACTTCACGCCGGAAATGTCGCTCGGCCAGATGACGAGGCGTTACGGCTTTCACTTCATCTCGCTGCTCGCCGTCGTGGTGTTCATGGTGATCGGTTATTCACCGGCGCTGTCGGTGTTCTACGCCACGGCCGTGACCTTCGCGCTGAGCTTCCTGCGCAAGGAGACCGCGCTGGTGCCGAGGAAGCTGGTCAAGGCGCTGGCCGACGGTTCGATCGGGGCGCTGAACGCCGCGACCACCTGCGCCTGCGCCGGCATCGTCGTCGGCGTGGTGACCCTGACCGGCCTCGGCCTCAAATTCTCGTCGATCGTGATCGCCTATGCCGGCGGCAGCCTGTTGCTGACCGCAATCTATACCGCGCTGATCGTGTGGATCATCGGTCTCGCGGTGCCGGTGACCGCGTCCTACATCATCTGCGCGGTGATCGCCGCACCCGCGCTGATCAAGCTGGGCGTGCCCGATTACGCCGCCCATATGTTCATCTTCTACTACGCCGTGCTGTCGGAGGTGTCGCCGCCGACCGCGCTGTCGCCGTTCGCGGCCGCTGCCATCACTGGCGGCGATCCCTACAGGACCACATTGCAGTCGTGGAAATACACGCTGCCGGCGTTCCTGGTGCCGTTCGTGTTCGTGCTCGACCCGCAGGGCGTCGGCCTGCTGCTCGCGATCCCCAAGGGCGGATCGTGGGTCGATATCGTCGAGATCACAATCAAGACAACGCTCGGGCTGGTGGCGCTCGCCGCGGTTGCGCAGAACTGGGCGCTGCGACAAAATAGGCCGATCGAGGGCGGCCTGCTTCTGCTATCGGGACTGCTGCTGGTGTTCCCCAGTCTGATCGAGGCGATCGTCGAATCGATCATCGGACGTGACATCAGCTACACTTACGTGCCGGGCCTGATCATCGGCCTCGGCGTGCTGCTGTGGCAGGCCAGAACGCCGACACCCAAACGACCGGCCCTCACAATTTAATCACGGAGTGAACTTGATGATGACGAGAGCGAAAAAGACCGCGGCGATACTGGCGATCACCCTCTCGGCGGGGCTCGCGTTCGCCGGAATGGTCCACGCCCAGCAGAAGACCATGTCGATCGGCACCGGCGGCACCGGCGGCGTCTATTATCCGCTCGGCGGCGCCGTCGCCAACGTGCTGTCGAAGAACCTGCCGAACGTGCAGGCCACCGCGGAGGTTACCGGCGGATCGGTCGACAATCTCAAGCTGATCGCCTCGGGTCAGAGCGAGATGGCGTTCACCATGGCCGACGCCGCGCTCGATGCCCTGCAGGGCAAGGACAAGTTCACGAGCGGCAAGGTGCCGCTGCAGGCGCTGCTGGTGGTTTATCCGAATCGCATGCATGTCGTGACCGTCGAGGGCACCGGCATCGAAACCATGGCGGACCTCAAGGGCAAGCGCGTCTCCACGGGATCGCCGGGCAGCGCCACCGAAGTGATGGCGTTTCGCGTCATCGAGGCCGCCGGCCTCGACAAGGACAAGGACATGAAGCGCGAGCGGCTCGGCGTCGCCGAATCCGTCAATGCCGTCAAGGATCGCAAGATCGACGCGTTCTTCTGGGTCGGCGGCATTCCCACCGCCGCCGTGACCGATCTGGCGGCAACGCCGGGCATGAAGATGAAGCTGATCGACCACAGCGACACGGCCGAGAAGATGAACGCCAAGTACGGCAAGCTCTATACCGCCAGCAAGATCAAGGCCGGCTCGTATCCGGGCGTCGACAAGGACAACGCCATTACCGAAGTCTGGAACCTGATCGTGACCGGCAACAAGATGAGCGATGACGACGCCTATGCGATCGTCAAGACGCTGGTGGAAAAGAAGGCCGACATCGTCGCCGTGCACAAGGAGGCGCTGAGCTTCTCGCTCGACAACCAGGTGCAGGAACGTTCGCCGATCCCGTTCCATCCCGGCGCGCTGAAGTACTTCAAGGAAAAGGGCATCGGCGGCTGACGCTTCCGCCTCGCGCGACGCGGACGCCGGTATCGGCGGCCGCCTTCGCGCTGGCAACGGCGTGGTTCCCCGCGTACTCTGGGTTGTAGAACCGGTCCGTCAGAGGCCGGTCATTTCAGGGAGAACGCCATGAAGCCTGTCAATCGCGCAGTTGGACCATGCTTGGGAATCTCGTTGGGAGTTTGCCTGGGAGCGGCGATGCTGCTCGGCAGCGCCAGCCTCAATCTCGCTCATGCCAAGCCGTTCATGATCGTCGGCAACGACGAAAAATTGCTGTGGGACGACGACGGCAAACCGGTTCTGTCGCCTGTCGGCAAGGATTCGGTGCTGATCGTCGATCTCGCCGACCCTGAAAATCCGAAGATCGTCGCCACCCTGCCCCTGAAGAATTCGATCGTCGGGCCGCCGGTCAATCTCGACATCGACCCCTCGGGTTCGGTCGCGCTGGTGGCGGATTCGGTCGACGTGATCAAGGACGGCAATGCGCTGAAGCAGGTGCTGGACAACAAGGTCTACGTCATCGATCTCAAGGCCAGCCCGCCCAAACTGGCGGCGACGGTCACCGTCGGCAAGCAGCCGTCGGGACTGAGCATCAGCCCATCCGGCAAGATGGCGCTGGTGGCCAACCGCGGCGACAACTCGGTCAGCGTGCTTTCCATCAATGGCACCGACGTCAAGGTCACCGATACCGTCGCGCTGCCCGACAGCGTCGCCCATGTGGTGTTCACGCCGGACGGCAAGCGGGCGCTGGCGGTGAGATTCCCCGCGCACAAGATCTCGGTGCTCGATATCTCCGGCGACAAAGTCACCTACAACAAGATCGACCTGCCGACCGGCCAGTGGCCCTACAATGTCGTGGTGACGCCCAACGGCAAGCTGGCGCTGACCGCCGATAATGGCGGCGCCGGCTCCTCCGACGGCAGCGTCGACACCACCAGCGTGATCGATCTCGAAGCCAACCCGCCGCGCATCATCGACCGGGTGGTGGTCGGGGACGGCCCGGAGGGACTGGCGATGTCGCCAAAGGGGGATCTCGCGGTCGCCGCCATCCTGCGCGGCTCCAACATGAAGAAGGCGTTCTACCACCAGAAGAACGGCAGCATCACGGTGCTGAAGATCGACGGCAAGAAGGTGACTAGGACCCAGGATATCGAGGTCGGCGGATTGCCCGAGGCCGCGATGTTCACGCCAGACGGGAAATACATTCTGGTCGGGAATTATATGACCCAGGATTTCTCGATCCTGAAAGTCAACGGCACCAAAGTCACGGATACCGGCAAGCGCTTCAAGGTGCCGGGTCATCCGGCTTCGGCGCGCATGAGCCGCTAGAAGCGGCGCGCACCCGGATCCAACAACGGGTGCCAAAGCTCGCGCGACACGCTGACCGGCGCTATAGAGGCGTGCGGTCAGCGTTTTGCCACGCCCGCCTGTCAATCGAGGACCCCCTGAATATGCGATCATCGGAACTCCCGCCCCGCCCCAGCCGCCGCTCCCTGCTGATCGGAGGCGCCGCATTCGGCGCGCTGTCATGGTCGCCGCGGCGCGCCGGCGCCGAGCAATGGCCAACGCGGCCGGTCAAATTGATGGTTCCGTTCGCGGCCGGCGGCACCACCGACCTGCTGGCGCGGATCGTCGCCGCCAAAATCTCGGAGGAATTCGGCCAGCAGTTCGTGGTCGAGAACAAGGCCGGCGCCGGCGGCAACATCGCCGCCGACTTCGTCGCGAAGTCCGAACCCGACGGCTACACCTTCATCGTGGGAACGCCGGGCACCCACGCCATCAACCAGTTCGTGTTCAAGAACATGACCTACGACCAGGCGAACGACATCGCGCCGGTCATCATCATCGCACGTGTGCCGAACCTGTTTTCGGTCACCAATTCGCTGCCGGTGAAGTCGGTGGCGGAACTGATCGCCTACGCCAGGTCGAAGCCCGGCGAATTGTTCTACGGCACGCCCGGGCTCGGCAGCACCGCGCATGTCTCGACCGAATTGTTCAAGTCGATGACCGGCGTCGAGATGAC
>JAYSPJ010000945.1:0-1625 GCA_043722155.1 Bradyrhizobium sp. | reverse complement strand
GTCGATGTGCTGTTCGAACGCGCCGCCCGCAACCCCGGCCAGATCGTCGGCCGCACCGCCTACCTGCAGCCGGCGCATGTGATGGCGTCCCCCGACATCATCGGACAGGTATTGCCGGTGACGATAGCCAGCCTCGAGCGCTACAGCCTGCTCGGCGAACTCGCGGCCCCTAAATGACCGATTCTTCTCAAATGACCACGGGAGCCTGAACCCTTGCCCAAAAGCGCATCGGATTCGCCTTCACTCGCTCCCAACCGCAAATTTGACCGCGACATGCAAATCCCGCCCGAAACGCAGGTCGTCATCGATTTCGACGACAATCGCGCGGCGTCCGCCCTGGTCGGACCCTACGGACAGAACCTGGCGCTGATCGAGCGCCGGCTCGGCGTCGTGGTCGATTCGCGCGGCAATCACATCACCATCGCAGGCTCGCGCGACGGCTGCGACGCCGCGCGGCGGGTGCTGGAGACGCTGTATGCGCAGGCGACGCAGGGCCACGACCTGGCGCAGGGCGACGTCGATGGCGCGATTCGCGCCGTGATCGCGCAGGGATCGCTGTTCGAATTCGACGCCAAGACCGCGAAGACGGCGTTTGAGACCATCAATTTGCGCAAGCGCCCGGTGCGGGCGCGAACGGCCGCCCAGGACTCCTATATCCGCGCGCTGAAGCGCCACGAAATGGTGTTCGGCATCGGTCCGGCGGGCACCGGCAAGACCTGGCTCGCCGTGGCGCACGCCGCGCAATTGTTCGAACGCAAGGAAGTCGATCGCATCATCCTGTCGCGCCCCGCCGTCGAGGCCGGCGAGCGGCTCGGCTTCCTGCCCGGCGATCTCCGGGAGAAGGTCGATCCGTACCTGCGGCCGATCTATGATGCGCTGTACGACCTGATGGATTCGCGGATCGTCGAACGCGCGCTGCAGGCCGGCGAAATCGAGATCGCGCCGCTCGCCTTCATGCGCGGCCGCACCCTGACCAACGCCGTCATCATCCTGGACGAGGCGCAGAACACCACGTCGATGCAGATGAAGATGTTTTTGACGCGGCTTGGCGAAAACAGCCGCATGATCATCACCGGCGATCCCTCCCAGGTCGATCTGCCGAACGGCCAGACTTCTGGACTTGCGGAAGCCGCCAGACTGCTCGATGGCGTCGAAGGCATTTCGCAGGTGAAATTCACCGCCGAAGACGTGATCCGCCATGAACTGGTGGCGCGGATCGTCGCCGCCTATGAGGGATTGCCGCAGAAGCCCGCCACCAGCAGGCCCTGATGCGAGAATTGACCGCCGAGCGCGCGCCGGGGACGAGCCCCGGCGGCAACAGAAATTCCGGACCGATGCCGCCCCTTGCCCTTCCCATATCAGAAGTTCTCGTCGTCGCCGATTGCTGGCAGGCCGAGCCCGACGCCGAAGCGGTCGTGCATCGCGCCATCGCCGCCGCGGCCGAGGTCGTCGTTGCGGATGTCGGCGATGCCGAACTCGCGGTCATGCTGACCGATGACGCCGGCATTCGCACGCTGAACAGCAATTGGCGCGGCATCGACAAGCCGACCAACGTGCTGTCGTTTCCGGCGCTGCAGCCGACCGGCCCGGCCGGCCCCGACGATGCGCCGCGCATGCTCGGCGAC
>JAYSPJ010000944.1:0-3117 GCA_043722155.1 Bradyrhizobium sp. | reverse complement strand
CATCAGGCTATCTGCTCGTGTCCGGCGCTGGCGCAACGTGGCGACGTTCACGACGGCGATTGCCGCAGCACTGGTCGCGATGATCGCCACACAGCTCTTTGCGCCGGATCGGCTTCCCGACGGCCTTCGTCCGAAGGTCCGGACGCAGGTGGTCGAGGTGAAGACTGTGGTGACCCCGACACCGTCGGGGCAGTATGTCGCCCTTCTGCAGAAGGATAGCGGCTCGCCTGCCTTCATTCTCACGGTCGACGGGACGACCAAGAACTTCACGGTACGCAGGGTGGGCGCTACTCCCGAGCCCGGCAAGAGCTACGAACTGTGGCTGGTCTCCGACAAGCTGCAGCGGCCGCGTTCGCTGGGCGTCATCGGCGGCAACGATTTTACGACGCGGCCGGCGCTGGCGTCCTACGACACCGATACGGTGAACAGGGCGACCTATGCCGTGACGGTCGAGCCCGAAGGCGGTTCGCCGACCGGCGTTGCCACCGGTCCGATCGTGTTCACCGGCAAGCTGATCGAGGCCGTGCCGCCGGCGGCTGCGGCGCCGGCTCCGGCCAAGTAGCAGGCGGGATTCGGGCTACGCCGTTACTCTTGCGCACACCCGCAACCGTCATCACCCGCGAAGGCGGGTGATCCAGTATTCCAGGGGCGGTCGTGTTCAACCGAAAGGCCGCGGCGTACTGGATCGCCCGGTCAAGCCGGGCGACGAGGAATGGGTGTGAACAGAGTTCGTTCAGTTGCGATCAGGCGCCCGCACCTTGATGCCGCCGAGGGCGTTAGCGGCTTTGGCGAAATCCTGGTCAAAGCTGATGAAGGCCTCACAGCCTTCCGCCTTGGCCAGATGCAGGCCGTCCGCAAAGTCCACGCCCTGCCGCATCCATCCCAACGCCTTCGCCGCGGCGGTAGCATCTTCCAGACTCGCGCGCTGCAGCCCCGCGAAATCGGAAAGGGCCTTGGCGCACTGGGCAGCGGAAAATCCATATACGCTCCGCAGCACCCACTCGGTCTCCAGCAGGACTGTGGTGCAGACAAAGACGTCATTGTTATCGATCAGCCTGCGTGCCCGGGCAGCCTGTCCGGGATCGTCGCCGACGAGATAGCGGACGATGAGATTAGTATCGATTGCGAGCATGCCGCCGCTTCGCCTCGGCGGCGATCCCTGCCTCCATATCCGCGATCGACTTTGCCGGTCCCTTGTAGGGAAGGGATCCGAATACGTCTTTCGGCCGGGTAGGCGCAAAGGCGGGCTTCGCTTTCAGCAATACGCCCTCCGGGGTATCCTCCACCGTCAGTTCCGTTCCGGCAGGCCAGTGCCGCTGTTCCCGGATCGCCTTGGGCAATATCACCTGGCCTTTGGTCGAGACGGTGGTGGTCAGTTTCTGCTTGGCGGACATGGCGGCTTCATTCGGTAAGACTAAAGTAAGATAGCCGGGCTCGGGATGAATGGCAAGGTCTGCGGGCGGTGTTCTACCCACTCACTGATCGACCTCCCGGCGGTCAAATCGCTGAAGTCACGGCGGCAGGTGATTACGGCACTGCGACATGCTTGAACCCCTCTCGTCGTCCCTACGAACGTGCCGTGCTCCCAAAAAGAAAACGCCCGTGGGGAGCGGGCGTTTTCGGTAGTCGACTTGGGGGTCGTTGGGGTCGTCTGATTATCCACGAGGCGACTTTGGGGGGCTGCCAATGAGCCGCGTGAATTCCTTGAATTTCGTTAGCGAACCGTCGACGTGGTCGCGCTGGTGATCGTCACCGGCTGGCCGGCTTTGAGGACGCGCGCGGTCTGGGTGTATCCCTCGTCCGAAGTGGTGCGAGCCGAGATGCTGAAGCCCGCCACCGCGATACCAGCAATCAGCGCCACGACCACGATCTTCAGATGGGTCGAGCGATCGGCGCTGTAGATCGAATGGTTCATGGAAGCCTCCTGCCGCCTTCCTGTCTTGCGGATTGGTGTGGTGCATCCGCCGACAGGTTCAACATCTCATCGGTGGAAACGTAGGGATTCGCCTTTTGGTTCCTAAGAGGCGATCACAAGGCAGTGAACGGAGTTGAAACCCCGCGACTGGAATTTGGCGCGGGGGCGTTTAAATAGACAATAATTATTCAATTACAATTGGTTACGGTTTTGACGGCTGCTGGAGCACGTTACGGTGTCGCGGCCGCAAGTGCCGACAAATCGTTTGCCTGTGGCGGAAAAGACCCGCCGCGGTACGCGCCGGTCAGTGCGGCGCCGCACCCGTCAATGCGGTCCAGCCATAGCCGGGTCGGCTGTGATGGAAGCCATTCGAAAACGGTGCATCGAGCGGCAGCTCCTCCAGACAGGCCAACGCCTCCGCAACGGTCAGAACGCCGTCCAGCACGCTGCGAAAGGCGGTGGCAACCCGCACCATGTCGCAGCTGTGCGGCGAGAGTCGGAAACGGGAAACTCCGGCCGCCTTCAGATCGGGGATTTCCTGCACGAGATTGAGATACTCAAAGGACAGGGTCTGCACGCCGTTGGCGACCAGAAACGGCTTATCCTCCAGCGTCGAAAGCACCAGGCCGTCGGGATCGTTCTCGCAGACAAACAGGCAGGTATCCTTGGTGCGGCCGTGCGCCCGGGCATGATAGCATCGCGCCGAAAGCGCCAGCGACTGGCGGCCGAACGCCTGAACCTCGATGGTCACGTTCTCGGGCAGGGCGGCGGCGCAGAGCACGCTGATCGCGGAAAACGGCAACTCGATCGGGAGACAGATATTCCGCGCGCCCCTGGCGCTGAGAAAGCGCAAGGTCTCCTCGTTATAGACGTTCATCAGCGGGCCGATGTAATGCGGCCGCCCGCGCAAATGGAACAGCGCCGACGCGTCGTTGGCCTCGATCAGATCGGACGTCCTTTCGCAGACGTCGCTGACCAGGCGGCGGTCAATCCGCGAGGCCGTTTCGCCGAGGGTCGAATGCACCACGGTCTTGCCGGCGGCACGAAGGCGTTCGCCGACCGCTTCGTAGTAATCCCTGAACAGCGGCGCGCGCTTGGAGCAGATGGTTTCGCCGAGATAGACGACGGACACCGGCGCCTCGTCGGCGATCCGGAAATAGAAGTCGCGCCATGTTTCGGGCGTCCAGTTGAACAGGTTCGGG
>JAYSPJ010000943.1:0-2327 GCA_043722155.1 Bradyrhizobium sp. | reverse complement strand
ACGCCGCGCCACCCCCCACCCCCGACCTCGAGAGCGAGCTTTGCTCGCCTCGGACCCCGCCACGCGCGTTGCGCGCGGGGGGAGGGGAGGAAGAACCGTCAGCGCGCTTCACGGCCGCATCACGCTTCGCCACATCGTCGCTGCTGCCACGCGTCGAGGCCCGCGCGCGATGCAGCGCCGCCTCGCCGCCGGAGCGGCGGTCTTTCGAATTATCCGGCGGCGGCTGCAACCCGGTGCCCGAACCCATGCCGGCCTCGCCGCGGTTGATCGCGGGATTGAGCAGTTCGGCCAGCGCCGGCCCGATCGGCTGCACATCGGGACGATGGGCCTTGGACCTTGGGACCCTGGATTTCGGAGTTTTGGAGGGCTTTTTGGGGGTGTCGGGATTCTTCGCCATGGCACGAATATGGGATGAGTCCGGCGGACATAAAAGGGCAAAAGCCCGTGGGGAAAGGCGCATGTTGTGCCGCTGAGCCCGGGAAGTTATGCATGAACGAGGCGGCGGCAACTGCCGTGGACGACCTTCCGCTGCAATCAACGAGGAGACCAGGTGGCCGCTGAAATCAATCCGCTCGCCGGCAAGACCGCCGAGCCCTCGATGCTGGCAAATGTGCCGCGGCTGGTGACGGCCTATTTTGCCGGCAAGCCCGATCCGTCAGTGCCGGCGCAACGGGTGGCGTTCGGCACCTCCGGGCATCGCGGCTCCGCGCTCAATCACGCCTTCAACGAGGCGCATATCCTGGCGATCAGCCAGGCGCTGTGCGATCACCGCAAACGCTGCGGCATCGGCGGGCCCATGTTCGTCGGCATCGACACCCACGCGCTGGCCGAGCCGGCGCTGGCGAGCGCGCTCGAAGTGTTCGCGGCCAACGGCATCGAGGTGATGATCGACGAGCACGACGGCTATACGCCGACGCCGGTGATCTCCCACGCCATCCTCGGCTACAACAAGGGCCGCGAAACTGGCCTGGCCGACGGCGTCGTGATCACGCCGTCGCATAATCCGCCGGAAGACGGTGGCTTCAAATACAATCCGCCCAATGGCGGGCCGGCGGATACCGACATCACGTCCGGGATCGAGCGCGCCGCCAACGGCTTCCTCGAAGACGGCCTGCGCGGCGTCAAACGCATCCCCTATGACCGCGCGCGTCAATCGTCCGGCGTTCACCGCCATGACTATATCGGGCCCTATGTCGCCGACCTCGGCAATGTCCTCGACATGGACGCGATCCGCGGCTCCGGCGTTCGAATCGGAATCGATCCCCTGGGGGGAGCGGGCGTGCGTTACTGGCAGCCGATCATCGAGCGATATGGCCTCTCGGCGACCATCGTCAGCGATGCGGTCGATCCGACGTTCCGCTTCATGACCGTCGATTGGGACGGAAAAATCCGCATGGACTGCTCGTCACCCTATGCGATGGCGCGGCTGATCGGCATGCGCGAGCGGTTCGACGTCGCCTTTGCCAACGACACCGACGCCGACCGGCACGGCATCGTGACCGGCTCGAACGGGCTGATGAACCCGAACCACTATCTCGCCGCCGCCATCGCCTATTTGTTCGAGAACCGTCCGCAATGGCGTGGCGATAGCGCGGTGGGCAAGACCATCGTCTCGAGCGCGATCATCGATCGCGTCGCGAAAAAGCTCGGCCGCAGGCTGGTCGAAACCCCCGTCGGCTTCAAATGGTTCGTCGACGGCCTCAGCGACGGCTCGTTCGGATTCGCCGGCGAGGAAAGCGCCGGCGCTTCGTTCCTGAGAAAGGACGGATCGGTCTGGACCACCGACAAGGACGGCATCATTTTGGGATTGCTGGCCGCCGAGATGACCGCGCGGACCACATCCGATCCGAGCCAGTCGTTCGCGAAGCTGACGAACGAACTGGGCGTGCCGTTCTACGAGCGGATCGACGCGCCGGCGACGTCAGCTCAGAAGAACCTGCTGAAGGCGCTGTCGCCTGACAAGCTCGCGATGACGGAACTGGCCGGGGAGCCGGTTCGCTCGACGCTCACCGCAGCACCCGGCAACGGCCAGGCGTTCGGCGGCATCAAGGTGACGTCAGACAGCGGATGGTTCGCGGCGCGGCCGTCCGGCACCGAAGATGTCTACAAGATCTATGCGGAGAGCTTTCGCAGCGAGAAACACCTGCGGCAGATCCAGGACGACGCCCAGCGCGCCATCACGCATGCATTCGAGGCGGGTGGCTGAGCGAAAGCGCAAGCCGAACCTGGTACTGGCTATGTGAGATCGGTGAGTCGCTGGCTGCCCATGCTTCGAGACGCTCGCGCCGCTCGCTCCTCAGCATGAGGTTGTTGTGTTTCAACAAGTT
>JAYSPJ010000942.1:0-1748 GCA_043722155.1 Bradyrhizobium sp. | reverse complement strand
GCATCCCCTGCCAACATGTCAAAACGAGGGCTATCCGCCCGTCTTTCCGCCCCTAACCAGACGCTAATCATGGTTAACAGTCGGTTACCAAAGGGGATTTTTGGGGGTGGCAAATTGGCGGCGGCAGCCCCTGGATCGGGGCTCGAAGCCTTGGCCGACAAAAAATCGCGAAAACAACCCCATGCACAGTAGAACTAGCGTCTTGTGACTGACCACAACTACTAGATCTAGCTACAGGGCACGGCGCCAGCGCGAAGGCACGGCGTATAAACAAAGCCGCCCGTCTGCTGTCGCAAACGGGCGGCGCTGTCACCATCAGATGTTACGCGAGCTGGACCGTTCAGCCCTGCGGCTGATCGTTCGGCGGGGTTGGACGCTGCTTGTGCTGCGCCATGAACTGGTCGAACTCGGCCTTGTCCTTGGCGTGGCGCAGGCGATCGAGGAAATCCTTGAATTCGGTCTGCTCTTCCTCGAGGCGCCGCAAGGTTTCCACGCGGTATTCGTCGAAGGCGCGGTTGCCGCTGGACGGCGGACCGCCGAAGCCGAAGCCGTGGCGCTCCATGCGGCCACGCATCCGCTCCATCTTGTACTGCATCCGCTCCATCTTGTTCGAAAAGCGGTCCTGATTGCTCCAGCAACCCATTTTTCTGCTCCCGAGTGTGAAAAAGAGAAGGGCGAGGCCGATCGGCCACCAGATGATGAAGCCGAGCACCGTCACGGCGATCCAGCCGGGGTGCCATGGCGAATCAAGCATATGCGGGCGGTGGACCTCTTCTGCGGGGCCGCGCCATCGATTGACATCAGCGGTGTAGGCCATTTCCCTCTCCATGACGGCACTGCGCCGTTGTGAATGTAAATAACATTTACATACCTAAACCAAGCCGGGATTTTGTCAAGCCGGGCGCAAGCGGCGGCACCGAATTTATTTCGGGGTGCCCCACGGGCCCGATGGCGCGCCTGCCGGCGGGACGGGGGGCGGAGCAGCCGGCTTTTCCGCCGGATCGTTCCGGGCAGAGGGCCTGCGATCGGTCGGGAACCCGAGACCGCGCAGATAGATCAGCACCTGCGCTTCCAACAGATCCTCCGGCGACATCGGCAGCTTGCGCCGTGCCGCATCGCCACGCCCGAACAGCGACGCCACGCCGTGCGACATCGACCAGATATGCAACGCCATCATCATCGCCGGCGGCCGCGCCACGCCGGGCGGCGCCAGCGCGGCGAGCCGCTCCGCGGCGGCGCGGATGATGCCGAAAGCGCGCTCGCTCGCTGCCAGCAGGGTGGGGTTGAGATCGACGGGAAGCCCTGATTCGAACATCGCCGAATAGAACGCCGGCTCATTGCGGGCAAAGGCCAGATAGGCCTTGCCGACCCGCTCGAACGCGGTGACGGTGTCCGGACGCCCGTCATCCCATGCCTGGGTGAGCAGCACCTCGAATTGCTCGAAGCCGCGCTGGGCGATGCTGGACAGCAACTCGTCGCGGTCACGAAAATGCCGGTACGGCGCCGCCGGACTGACGCCGGCCATGCGCGCGGCATCGGCAAAGGTAAATCCGCCCGGGCCTTTTTCCGCAATCAGCCCGAGCGCCGCCTGCAGCAGCGCCTCTTTCAGATTGCCGTGATGGTAGCCGCGCTCGGCGCGGCGCTGTTCTTTGCGCCAACTCATGTGAAAGGCTTTTACATGAGCCGGCGGTAAAGGTCACTAGCGGCGCCCAGACAATCGCCTCCTCGCGCGAGGCGATGTCGATCAT
>JAYSPJ010000941.1:0-4982 GCA_043722155.1 Bradyrhizobium sp. | reverse complement strand
TCGTCGCGGCGCGAATTCCGCAGCGCCTTGATCATTGCGATATGGTCGCGGCGGGCGTCGTTCAGGGCTTCCGGCTTGGCATGCGCATACGATCGGATGCCGGAGACCTTCTGCGCCAGATTTTCGATGGTTTCGATCAGGCTGGCGTTGCCGCACAGGCCGAACAACGCGCGATGGAAGTGGACATTGCTGTGGAACACCGCCAGCAGGTCGCCGGCGTCGACCGCCTTGCCGTGCTCATGCTGTATCGCCTCCAGCCTGACGATGTCGGCGTCCGGCACCGGAAACGGCAGGATGCGCACCGCCATCACCTCGAGTTCTTCGCGCACGTCGTAGATATCCCTGACCTCGCGCGGCTTCAGATCGCGCACGGTCGCGCCCCGGTTCGGAATCCGCTCCACGATTCCCATCTTTTCCAGCTCGAACAGCGCGAGCCGGACATCGCCGCGATGGGTATCGAAATCCGCGCAGAGGTCCTGCTCGACCAGCCGCTCGCGCGGGTGCCGCCGGCCGAGCACGATGTCTTCCTCGAGCTTTCGGACGATCAGGTCGGGGATCGACGGCCCACGGGCGTGTGGCTCGGTCACCGCCGGTGACACGCCCAGGGAGTTCGCCGCGTCCTTGTCCTTGCGGGACGGTGGCTTTCTGGAAATTTTAGCGGTCGCCATGGGCGTAATTTGCCATCGCGACAGATAGTATACAATCTAAAAAACCATCTTGTTTACAACACTGGAGCGGTTGATAATGCCGCCGTCGGGCGGGTGTCCGGCGAACGTCAGCCCGCAAGAGCGGCGACAGCAGGGGAGGAATTCAATGTCCGTTTCACGGTATCTGCCGCTTGCGCGCGGCATTCTGCTCGGCGCCGCGCTGGCGATGGCCTCGACCGCGGCGTTGGCGCAAAAGCGCGAGTTCTCGTTCGCCTACGACCAGCCCAAGAACAGCGGCTACGGGATCGGCGCCGAGATGTTCAACAAGAAGCTGGGCGAACTCAGCAAGGGTACGCTCTCGATCAATCAGTACCCCGGCGCCCAGCTCGGCACCGAGGCGCAGACCCTGCAAAAGGTGCAGACCGGCGACATCGACTTCGTGATGCTCTCGACCGCCAACGCCTCGACCGCGCAGCCGGAGTCCGGCGTGTTCTCGCTTCACTTCATCTTCCGCGACGAAGCCCACGCCATCAAGGTATTGGGAGATCCCGCCGTGATTGCGGCGATGAAGGATCTGTACGCGGCCAAGATGAAGGGTGCGCATATGCTCGGGCTGGGCTCGCAGGGCCTGCGGCACATGTACGGCAAAAAGCCGGTGGAGAAGGTCGCGGATATCAAGGGCGTCAAGGTCCGCGTGCAGGCAACGATCACCGAAGACACGCTGTTCCCGGCCTACGGTGCGCAGGTCGTGCACATGCCGTTCGGCGAGGTCTACACCTCGCTGCAGACCGGCGTCGTCGACATGGCCGAAAACGGCATCAACAACTATCTCGTCAACAAGCACTACGAGCCCGCGCCGGTGCTTTCGCTCACCGAGCACGAAGCCAACAATGCCGCGCTGTTCGTCAGCGACAAGGTATGGAGCAGCCTCTCCGACGAGCAGAAGAAGTGGGTGCAGGCGGCCGCCGACGAAGTCAGCCGCAACGAGCCGGCCGCGGCCTTCAAGCTCGAACACGAAGCGCAGGCAAAGCTCGAGAAGATCGGCGTCAAGGTCGTCAAGACCGTCGACAAGTCGGGATTCGCGCAGATCAGCAAGCCGATCCAGGACAAGCTGGCGGCCGACCTCGGGCCGAACGCCGTGAAGGTCCTCGGCCTGGTGCGCAACGTCAAATAGTCGGCGCATTCACGCGGCGGGGAGCCATGCATCTCCCCGCCGCGTTGCCCTCTCATTCCGGATTCGGGAATCGATCATGCGCGGGTTCAATAGTCTCGTCCTGCAGGAGCAGCGCTACCTGAAATGGCGTGCGCTCGACTGGCTCGAACAGGTTCTGATGATTTTATGCGGCGTCGCCATCACTGGTTTCTCGGTGCTGGTGATGTGCGACATCGTCACCCGCACCATCGGTTACCCCTGGCTGTGGCTCCAGGAGGCGACGATGACCTTCTTCATCTACGGCATCTTCATCGGCGTCGGCGCGGCCACTCGCCGCAACGATCATCTCTATCTCGCCGTGCTGGCGGAATCGCTGACCGGCAACAAGCGGCTGTTCTTCGAGATGTTCAACCGGCTGGTCGTGCTCGGCGTCGCCTTCTGCATGATCTATTTCGGCTACTTGAACTTTCTCGACGGTTTCAAAAGCCTGCGCATGCCATCGATGACGCCGCTGTCGAGCCTCTATGCGGCCATTCCGCTGTGCGGTGTGCTGGTCTCCATTTTCATTATCGAGCAGATGGTCAACGGTTGGCATAACGGCTTCGTCGGCACGACGCACGCGGACGAGAAGAGGAAAGCGCTGTGACCACCAACGGCGGGCTCATCTTCCTGATGGCATTTCTGTTCCTGTTCCTCGGATATATGGGCGTGCCGGTGGCATTTGCCCTGATCGCGGCCGTGCTGGTGGTGACGGCGTTCACCCCGGTCAGCCTCGCCTCGATGATGGCGCAGCTCTTCAACGGCATGGACACCGAAGCCCTGCTGGCAATTCCGTTCTTCCTGCTGGTCGGCGATCTCATGACCTCGGCGAATGTCACCAGCCGCATGATCACGCTGTCGCAAACGATGGTCGGGCATCTGCGCGGCGGTCTCGCGCAGGTGGTGACGATCTTCAGCATGTTCTTTGCCGGAATTTCGGGCTCTTCAGCCGCCGATGTCGCCATCCTGTCGCGCACCCTTGCACCGGAAATGAAGCGGGAAGGCTATGATCTCGCCTTCACGGCCGCGCTGATCGCCTCCGCCTCCACCATGGCGAACCTCATTCCGCCCAGCATCATGGCCGTGGTGTACGGCGCGACCGGCAACGTGTCGATTGGCGGACTGTTTCTCGGCGGCGTGGTGCCCGGCGTGTTCGTGGGCATAGGCCTGATGATCTACAGCTATTTCTTTGGGCCGGTAGGCATCATGCGCAAGCGCGCGACGTTCGGAAGGTTCAGCACGGCAACCAAGGAAGCAGCGATACCGCTGATGATCCCGCTCATCATCATGGGCGGTATCCTCGGCGGGCACTTCACGCCAACCGAGGCCGGTATCATCGCCGTGGCCTACATCCTGTTCGTGGCGATCCCGCTGCTCAATCCGGGGCATGTCAGGTATTTGCCGCGCGACATGGCGCTGACTGGACTACTCTATTCCATTCCGCTCATCACCATCGGCGCCGCATCGGTGTTCGGCTGGATGCTGGCCTATCTGCGCGGGCCCGCAGTGGTGTCGGAATGGATCTCGACGACGGCAGGCGGCGATCCCTTCATGATCATGCTGCTGCTGGTCGTGCTGTTCGTCATCGTCGGCGACTTCATCGACGCGATCCCCGCGATCATCATTTTCATGCCGATCATTACCGACCTCACCCAGAATGCCGACATCAACCCGGTGCATATGGGCGTGGTCATCATCGTCACGCTGGCGTTCGGGCTGATCACGCCGCCGTACGGACTGGCGCTGCTGATGGCGTCGAAGTTTGTCGGCGTGCGCTTCGGCAAGGCGATGTTCGCGTCGTTTCCGATCTACATCGTCTTTTTCGCCGCGATCGCGTTCTGCATCTTTTTTCCCGAAGTGGTGCTGTGGCTGCCCAAGCACCTGCTGCCGGAATCGGTCGGCTGCTTCAAGAATCCGAGTGGCGTGGGCTATATCTGCCCCTGAACGCCGCGGGGCGAGCCGGCTAGCCCCCCTGCAAGGGTTGCCGGCGATACCCGATTGTTCCGCCGGACCCAGCCTGTAAACTGCCCCCTGAGAAAACTGCGCGGCGAAGCCGCCTTCAGGGAGAAAAGTGCATGCGTCCGCTCGAATTCGGCTGGTACCTGCCCACGCACGGCGACACCACGGCCTATGGCGTGCCCGGCGCCCAGGTGCCGGGATCGCCGGAATTGTGCGACCGCGTGGTGCAGGCCGCCGAGGCGGCGGGTTTCGAGTATCTGCTGATACCGGTCGGCTCGGTGTGCTGGGAGGCCTGGATCACCGGCGCCTTCATGGCGGCGCGGTCGTCGAAGATCAAGCCGCTGATCGCGGCGCGGCCCGGCTACATCAATCCGGTGCTGCTGGCCAAGATGATCTCGACCTTCGACCAGATGTCGGGCGGGCGTATTTGCATCAACCTGATCGCCGGCCAGAACGAAAGCGAAGTCGAGGGCGAGGGCGTGCGCTACGCCAAGGAAGAGCGTTACGCGCTGATGGAGGAGGAAGTCTCGATCCTCAAGGCGCTGTGGACCACGCGCGGCCCGGTGCATTTCGAAGGCAAGTTTCACACTCTGTCCGGCGCCCATATCCGGCCGCGCCCGCTGCAGCAGCCATTTCCAAAGTTCTATCTCGGCGGCGGCTCGCGGCCGGCCTGGGAAATGTCGGCCAGGCATTCCGACGTCCATCTGTTCTGGGGCGATCTGCCGGAGCGCATCGCCGCCAATATCGCCGAGATCAGGGAGATGGCGCGGGCGTACGGCCGGGAAAAGACCATTGGCTTCGGCATGCGTCTGCAGGTGATCTGCCGCGAAAACGAAGCGGAGGCGTGGGAGGCCGCCGACGTGCTGGTGCGCGACGCCACCGAGCGGCAGAAGCAGGAGATGAAGACGCTCTACAACAAGTCGGAGGCCAACCGGCGCGTGCAGGAGCTTGCCCGCGAGCACGGCGATCTCCTGATGCCGCATCTGTGGACCGGCATCACCAAGGTGCGGCCCGGCGCCGGGATCGCGGTGGTCGGCAACCCCCGGCAATGCGCCGATACATTCCAGCAATTCATCGATGCCGGCTGCCATTCGTTTTGCCTGTCGGGCTATCTGCACGACGAGGAAGCCGAGCGTTTTGGCCGGCTGATCCGTCCGATCCTGGCCGAAAACAATCGCGGCCGG
>JAYSPJ010000940.1:0-3738 GCA_043722155.1 Bradyrhizobium sp. | reverse complement strand
TCGGTCACCGTCTGACGTCATTGCGAGGAGCGTATCCAGCTTTCGCACCGCCAAGCCGCAAGCTGGATTGCTTCGCGGAGCCTGTCATCGGGCGGCGCTTTGCGCCGACCCGTTGGCTCGCAATGACGGAGGAGCCTACTCCGCCGCCGCGTTGCGCGGCCGCCCGACGAAGCCGGTCGCATCCCCAAACCGCTCGACCATCACCGCGGGCAAATCCTTGGCCTTGCCGGTGACGCAGGCGCCGGAGCGCACGGCGTAGCGGTCCTGATGCTCGAGCTGCGCGGGCGGCGCGCCCTGCTGCAGCGCGCGGGCGGCCTCCATCACCAGTTTGCGGAAATGCATGATGCCGAGATCGGTCGGCCCGAGATGCTCGCGGGTGCGGTCGGCGATCGGGCCCTGGCTGTCCTGCACGGCAGAATCCTGTTCGGAGACACCCTTGATTCCGGTATAGCTATTGGTCTTCTGCAGCTTGCGGTCGATCAGGTAGTCGTTCGCCTTGTTGCGCAACGGGATGTAGTTCTCGTCGACCTCCGACATCACGCCATTGCCGTTGGCGTAGCCGTCTCGCTCGGCCTGCGTCAGCGGACGCTCGGGATTCCAGGCATAGGTGTAGATCCAGCAGCTCGTATCGGTGACCGGCACGAAGCTTTGGCCGAAAATGTTTTCGCCCGGCATCGAGCTCGGCGCATAGGCATGCACCGGCATCAGGAACTGGGCAATGCGCCAGTAGATGTTGTCGGTTCCGGTGAGCCGTCCCCCCGCGACCGTCAGGCCGGCCTCGTGAGGAGTGATCTTGATCACCGGGCGTGGGTCTTCGGCGATCCATCGCATGTGGTCGGTGGCGACCCGCGTCAGCGGATTCACGAAGTGCTTCTTGATATCGAGGATCTCGTTCTCTTCCTTTTCGAACGACAGATGCGCGAAGGTGAAATGCGCGGTGTCGATCGAGCCTTCCAGCGCCTGCACCCAGTTGCAGTCCTGCCATTTCTTGGTGACGTAGCGGTGCGAGGCCGGCACCAGCGCCATCTCGAGGTCAGGCAATTGCGGCACCGCATCGGCCGGGCCCATATAGGCCCAGATCATGTCGCCCCATTCGCGCACCGGATAGGCCTTGATGCGGATCAGATCCTTGGCGTTGAGATCGGGGTACGAGGTCGGCATGTCGACGCAGCGGCCGTCGGTGTCGAATTTCCAGCCGTGATAGACGCAGCGGATGCCGCACTCCTCATTGCGGCCGAGCCAGAGATTGGCGCCGCGGTGCGGACAATACTGGTCGATGACGCCGACCACGCCGCGCGAATCGCGGAACGCCAGCAGCTCCTCGCCCATCACCACGATCTTCTTGGGCGGACCGTCGGCATCAGGCAATTCCGCCGACAGCAGCACGGGCAGCCAGAAGCGGCGCAGCAACTCGCCCATCGGCGTGCCGGCGTCGCTTTCGGTCAGGAATTTGTTGTCCTCGGCGCGGAGCATGGGCTTCCTCCGGAGTCTTGTTTTGCTTTGGACGGAGCTTGGCGCAGGTCGCGCGAGGCGTCAACGCGCCTCGCGATAGCCCCTCACACCGGCCGCTCGCCCTTCACCGTCACCCGCGTGCCTGACCGGGTGTGCGGCCAGTAGTCCCACATCGCGCGGTGTTGGGTGCAGCGGTTGTCCCAGAATGCGATGGCGTTTTCGGTCCAGCGGAAGCGGCACTGGAACAGCGGGTTCTCGGCGTGCTGGTAGAGATAGGCCAGCATGGCGTCGCTCTCGTCGCGGGGGATGCCGATGATATGGCGGGTAAAGCCGCGGTTGACGTAGAGCGCCTTCTTGCCGGTCACCGGATGGTTGCGCACGACGGGATGTTCGGCGCTGGGATAGGCAGGCCGGTCGGCGACGCCGTAATTGGCGTAGAGGCCACGATATGTCGATTCGCCGTCATGCAGCGCGGTGAGCCCGTCGAGATAGGCCTTCATCCGCTCTGACAGCGATTCGTAGGCTGCATACATGTTGGCGAACAGCGTGTCGCCGCCGCGCGGCGGACACTGCTTGATGTAGAGAATCGAGCCCATCGGCGGCTCGACATCGCAGGACACGTCGGAGTGCCAGCCCTCGCCATTGGCGCGTGGTGAATCCTTGTCGGCATAGATCTTCATCAGCGCGGGATCGTCGCCCTCATGGGGGGCCGCGGGATGAATGTGCAGCTCGCCGAATTTGCGGCCGAAGGCGAGATGCTGTTGCGGCGTGATGTGCTGGTCGCGAAAGAAGATCACGAGATTCTCGGCGAGCGCGCGATGGATCTCGTCCATGGTCCGGTTGGACAGGGAGCCTGCGAGATCGACGCCGGATATTTCGGCGCCGATGATCGGAGTGAGCTTTTCGACCCCTATGGTCTCAAAGGGCTCGGCTTCGTCGGCGAGGTGCCGGTAACGCGGACCTTGTTTGCTGGACAGCGAAGACATGGACGTCCTCCGGGCGTTTCTTGGGTGGTGGCCATCGTAACCCCGGCAGGGGGAAGTGCAATCCGGGGCGTCAAAGCCCGCCGGAACCGTTGGGATCTCGATTTTTCACAACTTGATTGTCATACCCTACCGTGACACACTGTGTGTATCTTATGGGAGGCAGCCGTGGGAAAATATGAACCGCTTGGGGTCTTTTTGCGCGGCCAACGCAGCCAGGAAGTGCGCCTGACATTCAACGAGATCGAGAAAATCACAGGCGCGAAATTGCCGCCGAAAGCACAGCACCATCGCGCGTGGTGGAGCAACAACGCGGCCAATAACGTCATGACCAGGGTATGGCTCGATGCCGGCTTCGAAAGCGCGCAGGTCGATATGGAAGCGCGCAAACTTGTGTTTCGCCGGATCGTAAAAGCCGCGGACCGGGAACTGTCTTCCGCACTTGCGCCGGCGGTCGCGAAGAAGGGTGAACGTCACCCGATATTCGGGGCCATGAAGGACATCACGCGGCTTGTCCCGGGCGTCGATCTCACCGAGCCTGCCGATCCCGAGTGGGCCGATCTGGTGGACAGGAAGTACGGTCCTGAAGTGCGGTGACCGATTGATGCTGACGCTCCTGCTCGACACGCACACCGCGATTTGGCTCGTTGCAAACCAGCGGATTGCGCGTGAGGCGGAAGAGGCGATCAACGCCGTCCATGAGATGAACGGCACGCTTCTCGTTTCGCCTATCACGGCATGGGAAGTCGGCCTTCTCGTTTCGCACAAGCGGGTTGACCTGCTTGCGACGCCACAGCGATGGTTCGCGCGCTTGCTCTCCATACCGAATGTTCGGGTCGCCGAGCTTTCGCCCGAGATACTGATCGCGTCGTCTTTCCTTCCGGGCAAGCCGCCGCGCGACCCTGCCGACCGCATTTTGCTGGCGACCGCGCGCGATCTCGGTGCCACGCTGATCACGCGGGATCGCCTGTTGCTGAAATACGGGAAGGATGGCCAAGTCAGCACGATCGCGTGCTGAGACAATGCGGGCCGCGGCTGGCTACTCCGCCGCCGTCACTTCCACCGTCGGCACCTTCGCCCCGCCGCCATAGCGCTGGTCGATATAGTCGATCACCATCGCCTTGAATTCGCCTGCGATGTTGGGACCGCGCAAGGTGCGGAATTTCTTGCCGTCGACGAACACGGGAGCGGCCGGGGTTTCGCCGGTGCCGGGCAGCGAGATGCCGATATCGGCATGCTTGGATTCGCCGGGGCCGTTGACGATGCAGCCCATGATCGCGACGTTGAGCGATTCGACGCCGGG
>JAYSPJ010000939.1:0-3936 GCA_043722155.1 Bradyrhizobium sp. | reverse complement strand
GGGGGTTGAGTAGCAGCGGAACAGAAAACCTACATAGGCCTGTAGCTATCGATCGTGCGTTCCGAAAGGCGGCATCCAACCTTGGCAGAGATGGGGTCGAGAGCTGCCGAACCGCCTCTCCAACAAACCGCCGTTTGTTGGGACGCTGGCGACCGTTGGCCCGAGCACGCCAGAAACCGTCATACTTTCACATAAACCCGTCCAGAAACCTGTAGCCTGTAAACCCCGCTCCATGTAGATTTCTGCGTGGAGGTAAACACGGGTCATGCTGATCGGGTACATGCGGGTATCGACCGGGGAGCAAAGCCTCGACCTTCAACGCGACGCGCTGGAGCGCGCGGGATGCGAGCGTGTGTACCAAGACGTGTGTTCAGGCCGCGCCACCGAGCGGCCTGGCCTGGCCCAGGCGCTCGAAGTCGCGCGCAGCGGCGATGCCGTGGCCGTCTGGAAGCTGGACCGGATCGGCCGCTCGCTGCCGCATGTCGTCGGACTGGTTGGCGATCTCCAGAAGCGTGGGGTCGGCCTGAAGGTGCTGACCGGCGACATCGATACCACCACCGCCACCGGGCGGCTCGTGTTCGGCATCTTTGCGACCTTGGCCGAGTTTGAGCGCGATCTCATTCACGAGCGCACGATGGCGGGCCTAGCGGCAGCTCGCGCCCGCGGTCGCGCCGGTGGGCGCCCGCGTGTGATGACGAAACAGAAGCTGAAGGCCGCGATGGCGATGATGGCCGATCGCGACAACGCCGCGCGCGATGTCGCAAAGCAGCTCGGCGTTTCGGTGTCGACGCTCTATGCCTATGTCGATGCCAAGGGGCTGCCTCGTGAGCTCGCCGCCGCCCTCCTGAGCAAGCGCACCAAATCCTCGCGTACAATTTAGACGATCGGTGCCGGTCGGCTTCCTCTCTGACGAGCAGGTAAGCCGGTACGGCCGCTTCCTTGGCGATCCGACCCCGGATCAATTGGCGCGGCACTTCCACCTTGATGACGCCGACCGCGCCTTCGTCGGTGAGCACCGCGGTGACCACAACAGACTTGGTGTCGCAGTTCAACTCGGCTCGATCCGTTTGCTCGGCACCTTCCTCGAAGACCCTGGGCTGACGCCGGCGTCCGTCGTACGCTTTTCTGGCGATCAGTTGGCTATTGCGGGGTCGGCCGAGTTAATGGCGACCTATGTCGCGAGCGTCGGGCGATGGCGCCATGGCCCTCGCATTCGCGAGCGCTACGGTTATCGCCTGCTCACCGATTTCGGCGTTACCTTCCGGCTTCACCGCTTCTTGTATGCGCTGTGCTGGACAGGCACCGATCGGCCTTCGGCCCTGTTCGAGCGGGCGGTCGCCTGGTTGCAGGCGGCCAAGGTCATTCTGCCCGGCATCTCGGTGCTCGAACGCGCTGTCGCGAGGGTGAGGGCCCGGACGCACGCCTATCTGCATCGCCGCCTGACCGAGACGCTCACAGCCGAGCAACGGGAACGGCTCGACCGCCTCGTTATAGTGCCGGCGAACGAGCGCCAGAGCCCGCTCGACCGGCTGCGTGACGGCCCCTATGTGCAAAGTGGTCCAGAAATCGGCCGCGCCATTGCCCGCCTGACCGAAATCCGTGCCCTTGCCGAGGGCCTGCCCGAACTCAACCGCGTACCTCCGGGCAAGGCAGCCGCGCTCGCGCGGTTTGCTTCCGCGGCGCGCGCCCAGGCGGTATCGCGTCTGCCGGACGATCGCCGCGCCTCAACGCTTGTCGCGTTCATCCGCACGCTCGAAGCGAGCGCCGGCGACGACGTCATCGACCTGTTCGATGCGGTATCGACGGCCATGTTCGCTCGCGCCCAGGCAGTATCGCGAGAAGCGCGGATGCGATCGCTCCGCGATCTCGACGCCGCTGCGCTCAAACTTCGCGCTGTCGGCGCGGTGTTGCTGGACGAAACCACCGTCGACGCCGATGTTCGCACCGTCGTCTTCGCACTGGTCGATCCAACAGCGCTCGCAGCCGCGATCGAACGAATCGGCGCCCTCGCGCAGCCGGTCGACGACATCTACTTCGTCGAACTCCGCGAACATCAGCGCAAGATCCGCTACCTGCCAGCACTGCTGGCCGGCCTCGAACTTGACGCAGCGCCGGCAGGCAAGCCGTTGCTCGACGCCATCGCGTTTCTGAGGGTCGTTCACGCCGGCGGCAAACGTCCTGGCCCGCCGCCGACCGCCTTTGCTCCGAAGAGCTGGGTGAGGCAGCTTCGGAACGAGGATGGCACGCTTGATCTGGTCGGCTATCGGCTCTGCACACTCGACCGGTTGCGCCACGCGATCCGGCGACGCGACATCTTTCCGGTCCGGTCACTGCGCTATGCCGATCCGCGCAAGGGCCTGCTGTCCGGGGCGGCATGGGAAGCGGCAAGGCCGGTCGTCTGCAGAACCGTCGGCGTTTCGGCTTCATCCGACGATGAGCTTGATGCCCTCGCGCAGCGGCTCGACCTTGCCTACCGTGAGACCGAGGCGCGCATCCCGGCCAACGCTGCGATCACGATCGTTCGGTCAGCTCAGGGGGCGGACCTCTCACTTGAACCTCTGGATAAGATCGACGAACCGCCGAGCCTGATCGCGCTGCGTGCTTCGGTCGAGGCGCTGCTCCCCCGGCTCGATCTGCCCGAACTCATCCTTGAAGTTCATGCGCGTACGGGCTTTGCAGCAGCCTTCACGCATGCAAGCGAGGGTACCGCGCGCGCAGAAGATGTCGCCACCACGATATGCGCGGTGCTCGTCGCCGAGGCAACCAATACCGGCTTCGAACCGCTCGTCCGATTGGACGCGCCGGCGTTGCGTCGGTCGCGGTTGAGCTGGGTCAAGCAGAACTTCCTGCGCGCCGACACCTTGACCGCTGCAAACGCAATGCTCGTCGCCGCGCAGAATGCCATCCCGCTGGCGCACGCATGGGGCGGAGGCGAAGTAGCATCCGCCGACGGCCTGCGCTTCACCGTGCCCGTTCGCACGATCCATTCAGGACCAAATCCGCATTATTTTGGTCAGAAGCGGGGCGTGACCTGGTACAATCTCGCCTCCAACCAGTTCACCGGGCTGAATGCGGTGACGGTGCCCGGCACACTGCGCGACAGCCTGAATCTGCTCGCCGTCGTGCTCGAGCAGGAAACGGAGCTCACCCCGACCGAGATCATGACCGACACTGCCGGCTATACCGACACGGTTTTCGGCATCTTCTATCTGCTCGGTTACCAGTTCAGCCCGCGCCTTGCCGACATCGGCGGTGCCCGGTTCTGGCGCATCGATGGCAAGGCCGATTATGGCGCGCTCGACGAACTTGCCACCCACCGGATCAACATCAAGCTTATCGCCGAACACTGGGACGACCTGCTGCGCCTAGCAGGCTCGTTGAAGCTTGGCGTCGTCCGCGCCGCCGGGATCACGCGCACGCTGCAGACCAATGATCGTCCGACCAAGCTCGCCCGGGCACTCCAGGAACTTGGTCGCCTGGCCAAGACGCTCTATATGCTACGCTTCATCGACGACGAGAGCTACCGCCGCCGCATTCTCGTCCAGCTCAACCGCGGGGAGGGTCGCCACCAGCTGGCGCGGATCATCTTCCACGGCAAGCGCGGTGAATTGCGGCAGCGCTATCGGGAAGGCCAGGAAGATCAGCTCGGCGCGCTCGGTTTAGTCGTGAACCTTGTCGTCCTGTGGAACACGATCTACATGGACGCCGCGCTCGATCGCCTCCGCGCCGAAGGCTTTGACGTCCGGCCCGAGGACGTCGCCCGGCTGTCCCCTCTCGGTTTCAAGCATATCAACATGCTCGGCCGCTACGCCTTCACGCTACCTGAAATCGTGGCGCGCGGAGAACTCAGACCCCTCCGCGATCCGAATGCCGTCGGGATCGACGATGTATGACAGGCCTTGTGTAGGTTTTCTGTTCCATTGCTACTCAGACCCC
>JAYSPJ010000938.1:0-3190 GCA_043722155.1 Bradyrhizobium sp. | reverse complement strand
GATCTGTCCGCCGTTCGCTTGACGCAGGTCGCTTTCGCTATCGTTATGGCCCGGCACGACTCACAATTGTCAGGTTATCCTTGGCCCTTCCTGCGCTCGACTCCCCGAGTTGGCAAAGTCCCGCGCAGGCGTTCGCATGGGGCATGCGCTCGGTCGCCTCGACGGTGCTGACGCTGGTGCTGTTTGCGACCTATCTCGGCATCGGGGCACTGGCGCACGACTCCCATTTCAGCCTCGGGTGGGTGCTGGCGAGCACGGCCTTGGTCTGGGCGGGGCCTGCGCAGATCATCCTGATTTCGACCCTGGGATCGGGAGCGACGGTGGTGCAGGCGGCGATTGCCGTCACCGTCAGTGCGATCAGGCTGTTTCCGATGGTGGTTTCGGTACTGCCGATGATGCGGACGCCACAGACAAAACGGCGCCATCTGGTGCTGGCGACCCATTTCATCGCGGTCACCCTGTGGGTCGAATGTTTTCGTCTGTTTCCGCAGGTGCCGCGCGAGCGGCGTATCGCCTTCACGCACGGGCTCGGTATCGGGCTGTGCGTTGTCTGCCTCTTTGCCACCACGCTCGGCTACGGTCTCGCCGCCAACCTGCCGCCACTGCTTGGCGCCGCGATCCTGCTGCTGACGCCGCTGGCGTTTCTGCTATCGACCGCGCGTAACTGCCGGCAGCTCTCCGATACCCTTGCGCTGGTACTCGGTTTGGCGCTTTATCCGCTCGTATCCTTGCTGCACACCGGCGTCGATATCCTGATCAGCGGCATCTCGGCCGGCACCATCGCCTACGGCGTTCACTGGTGGCGGGAACGCGAATGAGCGATTTTATCGGCGACTGGCATGCGTTGCTGGTGCTCGTGGTCGCGGGCTTCCTGCCCAATGAAGTCTGGCGCATGCTCGGCCTCTGGTTCGGCGGCGGCGTGGACGAGGGCTCCGAACTCCTGGTGTGGGTGAGGGCGGTCGCGACTGCGATTCTCGCCGGCGTCATCGCCCAAATCCTGGTGCTGCCGCCTGGCGCGCTGGCCAGCGTGCCGGACTGGCTGCGCTATGGCGCGGTGGCCGCCGGATTCGCGGTCTTTATGCTGATGCGGCGGTCGATCCTTGCCGGCGTGGTCGGCGGCGAACTCGTCATGCTGGCTGGCAAATGGTGGCTGGGCTGATACTGTTCGCCAACTCCAACGCATTACGGGGAAACGGCATGAATTCGCGCGCAAGGTCGGCTCTGGCTGGCTGTCTTTTGATCGTTGCAGCCTTTGCGGCGCCGCCTGCCAGGGCCGCGGAATATCCGACGCGCCCGATCAAACTGGTCGTGCCCTATGCCGCAGGTGGACCGACGGATGTTCTGGGCCGGCTGGTCGGCGAATTTCTCGGCCGCGACCTGAAGCAGCCCGTCATCGTCGAGAACAAGGCCGGCGCGCAGGGCGCGATCGGCGCCGAGATCGTGGCGCGTTCCGAACCCGACGGCTACACGCTGTTCGTCACGGCGGCTTCCATCATCGTGCTCAACCCGATGCTCTACAAGAAACTGCCCTACGATCCCGTGAGGGATTTCAGAATGCTGGCACTGGTGACCGATCTGCCCGTGGTGATGGAGGTTCACCCCTCGGTGCCGGCCAAGACGGTGGCGGAGTTCGTCGCCTACGCCAAGCAAAATCCCGGCAAGATCAATTTCGGGTCGGCCGGGACCGGTGGTACCATTCATCTCGCCGGCGAGATGTTCAAGCAGATGGCCGGGGTCGAGATGACCCACGTGCCCTACCGGGGAGCGGGGCCGGCGCTGACCGATCTGATATCAGGTAACATCCAGGTGATGTTCGACACGCTGAGCACGGCGCTGCCACCGGTAAAATCCGGTCTTGTTCGCGCCCTCGGGGTGAGCTCGGAAAAGCGCAGTCCCGATCTTCCTGACGTGCCGGCCATTGCCGAGAGCGGCTATCCCGATTATCGCGTCAGCGTCTGGTATGGCATTGCCGCGCCCGCCAAACTACCTGATGATATCGCGCGGAAGGTCAGCGCCAGTCTCGACCGGGCGCTGAACGACGACGCGTTCCGCGCCTCGCTGGAAAAGATCGGTTTTCCGGTGTTCCGGCCGCGCAGTTCGGCTTCCATCGCCGAATTCATCGATGCCGACCGGGCGCGCTGGTCGGCCGTGATCAAGCAATTGAACATTTCACTGGACTAGAGACATGGTTGCACTGACTGAAGTCCGCGAGGGAGAGCTCGCGGTCGACTTGCCGAAAACGAGCAACGCCGGCCTTTACTTCATCGGCCGCATCCGCACGCCCTGGACCTCGCGCGAGATGACGCCGCGGCAGGGGCGCCACGACGGCCCGGTCTGCCGGCTCGAGATTTTCGAGCCATGGGTGCCGGCGCTGAAGGGCGTCGATTTCTACAGCAACCTCGAGGTGATCTACTGGCTGCACCAGTCGCGCCGCGACCTGGTGCAGCAGAGCCCGAAAAACAACAAGAACACCCGCGGCGCATTCTCGCTGCGCTCGCCGGTGCGGCCGAACCCGATCGGCACCTCGATCGTCAAGCTGATCGGAATCGAGGGCAATGTGGTGCTGGTGCGCGGCCTCGATTGCCTTGACGAAACGCCGCTATTGGACATCAAACCCGACCGCTGCGAATTCACCCCGCTGGCGCAGCCGCATCCCGGGGATTTCGAGACGGAGTAGAGCCTTCTCTTCTCGTCATGCGAGGAGCGAAGCGACGAAGCAATCCAACTTCCTTGCTTGCCGCAAGCTGGATTGTTTCGCGGAGCCTGTCATCGGGCGGCGCTTTGCGCCGACCCGTTGGCTCCCGATGACGGTTAGGGGGCTGCGGAACTAGTCACCCCTCAGCGCTGCGATCAGCTTGGTAGCGTTGTCTTCCAGCATCTTGACGTCTTCCTTGCGGCTGGCCGGCGGCAGCAGCGCGATGCCGTCGTGGCGCGGCATCACATGCATGTGCAGGTGAAATACCACCTGTCCGCCGGCGGCCTCGTTGAACTGCTGCACGGTGATGCCATCGGCCTTGAAGGCGGTCATCGCGGCATGAGCGATCTTGTGGGCGCCGCGCGCGACATGGGCGTAATCCTCAGGCGTAATGTCGAGGATGTTGCGGGCAGGGGCCTTCGGAATCACCAGCGCGTGGCCGGGCGAGCGCGGCATGATGTCGAGAAAGGCCAGCACATGGTCGTCCTCGTACAC
>JAYSPJ010000937.1:0-3775 GCA_043722155.1 Bradyrhizobium sp. | reverse complement strand
TGCGCTCGCCCCATGCCCATGCGAAATTCACCATCAACGTCACCAAGGCCCGCGGCATGCCGGGCGTCGGCGCGGTGCTGATCGCCGACGACGTCAAGGATCTCGGCGATCTGCCTTGCCTGTTCAACCTGGAAGTCGATCCGTTCACCGGCCCGCCTTATGCCATCCTCGCCCACGGCGTGGTGCGCCATGTCGGCGACGCCGTTGCCTTCGTGGTCGCGGATACCGTCGATCAGGCCCGCGACGCGATCGAGGCCATCGAGGTCAACTGGACGCCGCTGCCTGCCGTGGTCGGCGTTGCCAATGCGGTCAAAAAGGGCGCGCCCCAGGTCTGGCCGGAGCATCCGGGCAACGTGCTGTTCGACGTGCCGGTCGGCGACAAGAAGGCGACCGAGGCCGCATTCGCCAGAGCCCATGCGGTGGCCGAAATATCGATCGTCAATCCGCGGGTCATTACCAATTTCATGGAAACCCGCGCGGTGGTCTGCGAATACGACGCCAAGCGGGACCATCTGACGCTGACGATCGGCAGCCAGGGCAGCCATCGGCTGCGCGACATCCTGTGCCAGAACGTCCTCAAGATCCCGGTCGAGAAGATGCGGGTGATCTGTCCGGATGTCGGCGGCGGATTCGGCACCAAGCTGTTTCCCTATCGCGAATACGCGCTGGTCACGGTCGCGGCGCGCCGGCTGCGCCGGACCGTCAAATGGACCGCCGATCGCGCCGATCATTTCATGGGCGACGCGCAGGGCCGCGACAACGTCACCACCGCGCGGATGGCGCTGGCCGAGGATGGCAAGTTCCTCGGCATGGATGTCGACCTGATGGGCGACATGGGCGCCTACCTGTCGACTTTCGGGCCCTACATTCCGCACGGCGGCGCCGGCATGCTGCCCGGCCTCTACGACATCCAGGCCTTCCACTGCCGGGTCCGCACGGTCTTCACCAACACCGTGCCGGTCGACGCCTATCGCGGCGCCGGCCGCCCCGAAGCCGCCTATGTGGTCGAGCGGCTGGTCGACGCCGCCGCGCGAAAACTCGGCATGACGCCGGACGCCATCCGGCGCAAGAATTTCATCGCCCCGCGGGCGATGCCGTACAAGACCGCGACCGGCAAGGTTTATGACTCCGGCGATTTCACCGCGCACATGAAGCGGGCGATGGAAATCGGCAACTGGAAGGAATTTCCCAGGCGCGCCAAGGCCGCGAAGAAGCAGGGCCTGGTGCGCGGCATCGGGCTCGGCACCTATGTCGAGGTGTGCGGCACCATGGGCGAGGAGACCGCCAACGTGGCGCTCGATCCCAATGGCGACGTCAGCATCCTGATCGGCACGCAGTCGAGCGGGCAGGGCCACCAGACCGCCTATGCGCAGATCGTCGCCGAGCAGTTCGGATTGGCGCCGGAGCGGGTTCACATCTTCCAGGGCGACACCGACCGGATCGCCACCGGGCTGGGCACCGGCGGCTCGGCTTCGATTCCGACCGGCGGCGTCAGCGTCGAACGCGCCACCCGCACGCTGGGTGCGAATCTGCGCGAGATCGCCGCCGAGGCGCTGGAAACCAGCGCCGGGGACCTCGAGATCAGCGACGGCATCGTGCGGATCGCGGGCACCGACCGTTCCATCAGCTTTGCGGACCTGGCGAGGCGGCCGGGCGTCGATCCGTCGAAGCTGAAGGCGAGCGCGACGTTCACCAGCGCCGACGGCACCTTCCCCAACGGCACCCACCTGGCCGAGGTGGAGATCGATCCCGCCACCGGCATCATCAGGATCATCCAGTATGTGATCGTCGACGATTTCGGGGTGACGCTGAATCCGCTGCTGCTCGCCGGCCAGGTTCATGGCGGCGCGATGCAGGGGATCGGCCAGGCCTTGATGGAGCAGGCGGTTTACGATCCGAAGGACGGCCAGCTCGTCACCGGCACGTTCATGGATTATGCGCTGCCGCGCGCCGCCGATGGTCCGTCATTCGTGTTCGAAACCCATAACGTGCCCTGCAAGACCAATCCGCTGGGCGTCAAGGGCGCGGGCGAGGCCGGTGCGATCGGCTCCTGCCCGGCGGTCGTCAATGCGATCATCGACGGGCTGTGGCGCGAATACAAGATCGATCACATCGACATGCCGGCAACTCCCGAGCGGGTCTGGGTCGCGATCCGCGAGCATCAGCGCCAGCACAGCCTCTGACATTTTGCCGCGTACCGGGAATGAAATGCGGTGTCCGGAGTTCTGATCATAGATCACCGCCACCCGCGAAAGCGGGCTGGCGGTATCGATTGGAAACGCTCGTGAAACGGAGAATAGGCCGATGATGCGTCGAACTGTCGTTGTCGCAGGGGCTCTGTTGCTGGGGATCGGTGAAGTGGGGGCGCAGCAGGCTCAAGAACAGGTCGTCAAGACCCAGCTTGCAATGAAGTCAAACCTCACGAGCGCGATTGCGCTTTCGGATATGTCCAAGGACAAGAAGCCTTACGACCAGGCCGCCGTCGACAAGGCGCTCGCGGACCTTGAGGATGTTGCAAAGCGCTTTCCGTCGTTATTCCCCGAGAGCATCAAGGGCCTGAAGCCGGATGGTAATTTCTATGCGTCGGACAAGGTCTGGACTGAACGGGCGGACTTCGAGACGCAAGCCGCGACCTTTGTGAAGGCGATCGGCGTGGCAAAGGCCAAGTTCAAGAGCCTTGAAAGTCTGAAGGCGGAGTTTCCGGCCCTCAACGCCGTGTGTGTGGGCTGCCACGAAAAGTTCCGCGTCAAGAGCTGATCAGGCCGAAGCGGCGGCGTCCTTCGCGGCCGACTGTTCGTCGAGCAGACTCGCCAGCAGCGTCGGGTCTGCGACGGTATAGACCGTCATCGGCTGATCGCGGCCGCGGATTGCGATGTCGGCGTGCTTGAGCCCGTTGGGCTTGACGCCGGCGTTGTTGCAGACATCCTCGGAGACGATCGCTATGCAGTTGAGCGCCTTGGTCATGTCCTGCAGGCGGGCGGCGACATTGACGGGGTCACCGAGCGCGGTGAATACCGTGTGATCGCGAAAGCCGATGTCGCCGATGATGACTTCGCCGCCGTGAATGCCGATGCCGAACGCGATCGGCTCCTGCAACTCGGTTGCGAATTCGTGGTTCATGTATTCGACATTGGAGCCAACCATGGCGGCGGCCCGCATCGCCTGACGGCAGGCGGTTGCCGGATCGGTGTCGAGGCCGAACAGGGCGAGCAGCCCGTCGCCGACGAACTGGTTCGGCTGGCCGCCGGCGTCGACCACGGCCTGCGATGCCGCCTCGAGAAAACGGTTGATCAGGAACACCGTGTCGAACGGCAGCCGCGTCTCGGCAAGCTTCGTCGACCCGCGCATGTCGATGAACATGCTGACGACGTAGTGCTCCTGGCCGATATTGATACGCCTGCGGTTACGGACGAAATCGGCGCCGACATTGGCCGGCAGCACGGGAATGACGGCGACATCTGCCCTGGGACGAAGCTGGCAGGCGAGCCGGATCGATGGATTGGCTGAAATGCCGATACGCGCCAGCACGAAGGCTTCGCGTCCCGAGGGCGGCGGCAGCACAGAACGATCGCTGATGACACGGACGCGGCAGGTCGAACAGCGCGCCTTGCCGCCACAAACGCTCGCATGCGGCACGTTGAATCGCATGCTGGTTTCAAGGATGGTGAGGCCCCGGGGCGTGCGTACCTTGCGTCCGGGATACGACACCGTGATCGAGCCGCGGCGCCGCTCGATCAGGACGCGCACGCCACGCGCAACAAACACCAGCAGAATC
>JAYSPJ010000936.1:0-12636 GCA_043722155.1 Bradyrhizobium sp. | reverse complement strand
ATGGATTTCTCCGCGGCGCTTTGTGCCGGCGACGGCCAGATGGTGGCGCAGGCCAAGACCATTGCCCAGCATCTCGGCGCGATACCGGAAGCCATGGCGTCGGTCCTGGCGAAATTCGAAGGCGATCTTCACGATGGCGACGTCGTCATCATGAACGATCCGTATCACGGCGGCATGCACCTGCCGGATATCTTCATGTTCGTGCCGATCTTCTTTGGCGGCCAACGGCATGCCTTCGCGGTGGTGATCTGCCATCACACGGATGTCGGCGGCCGGGTGCCGGGATCGAATGCGTCCGACTCGACCGAGATCTACCAGGAAGGGCTGCGCATTCCGCCGCTCAAGCTCTATGATCGCGGCGTCCTCAACACCACGCTCGAGGCCCTGATCAAGATCAACGTTCGGGTGCCGGACCGTGTCTGGGGCGATCTTTCGGCGCAGTTCGCCGCCGCGCAGGTCGGCAAGCGCGGCCTGGAAAAGCTGCTGCAGCGCTACGGCGCCGACGAGGTCGGGGCCTATATGCAGGAGCTGCTCGACTATGCCGAGCGGCTTACGCGCCGCGAAATCAAGACCTGGCCGAAGGGCACCTATCGCTTCGTCGACTACATCGACAATGACGGCTTTTCCGACGCGCCGATCCCGATCAAGGTCGCGATCACCGTCAATGGCGATGGCACGCTTCTGGTCGATTACACCGGCTCATCGCCTCAGGTGAAGGGGGCGCTGAATTCGACGCTCAGTTTCACCCACTCGCTGACTTACCTGAGCGTTCGCTGCGTGCTGGCAAAGGACGTGCCGAACAATGTCGGCCTGTTTCGCTGCATCACCGTCAAGGCGCCGGAGGCGTCGGTGCTCAATCCGGTGATGCCCGCCCCCTGCGCGGCGCGCGCGCTTACGGGCTATCGCGTGTTCGATACGATGCTCGGCGCGCTCGCGCAGATCGTCCCCGACAAGGTGCCGGCGGCGGGGGAGGGTGGCAACAGCGTCATCTGCATCAGCGGGCTGCGGCCCAATCGCCAGCCGTTCATCATCGTGGACATGATCTGTGGCGCGTGGGGCGGCCGGCCCGACAAGGATGGACTCGAGGCGGTCACCAACGCTTCGCAGAACCTGTCCAACATGCCGGTGGAAGTGATGGAATCCGAACATCCTGTTCGCATCGAGGATTACTCGTTTGTTCCCGACAGCTGCGGTGCGGGCCAATTTCGCGGCGGCGTCGGCGTCCGGCGCAGCTATCGCATTCTGGCGCCCGAGGCGCTGCTGCAGTTGCGGACCGACCGCGTCACCTTCCAGCCCTACGGCCTGAACGGCGGCGAGCCCGGCGGATCGTCGCGGAATTTCATCGAGATCGGCAACGAACGCAGTGCGCTGCCGGGCAAGATCACCACCACGGTCATGCGCGATACGCTGATCATTCATGAGCAGGCCGGTGCGGGCGGGTTCGGGAATCCGCTGTTGCGCGAGCCGGAGCAGGTGCGGGAAGACTTCCTGGACGGCAAGATCACCGCGGCCTATGCCGAGCAGCATTATGCGGTGCGGTTCGGTGCGCGCGGCGCGCTGGACGTCGAGGCGACCGCGCGGCTACGATCCGAGCGCGCGGCCACGCCGGAGCCTTCGGGGGCGCGTCATGGAGCTTAGCGTGGCCTCACGAGCACCAAAGGTTGTCCGGAATCCGCAAGCCAGCCGAGCCAAGATACTGGACGCTGCGCGGATCGAATTCGTGACCCATGGCCTGAGCGGCGGCCGCGTCGATCGCATCGCCGAGCAGAGCGGCGTCAACAAGAACCTGATCTATCACTATTTCGGCTCCAAGGACGCGCTTTACCTGGCGGTGCTGGAGCGGATCTATGCCGATCTGCGCGCCCGCCAGCAGGACCATGATCTGCGGGGGCTGCCGCCGGTCGAGGGGATGAAGCGGCTGGTCAGCAATACGTTCGACCACTTCGTCGCCACCCCGGACCTGATCCGGCTGATGAGCATCGAGAACATTCACTATGGTGCGCATCTGAAGAGTTCGAGCCCGACGAAAGCGTTGTACAGTGGCCTGCTCGATACTATCCGGATTCTTCTGAAGCGCGGCCAGGAAGAGGGCGTGTTTCGCGCCAATGTCGATGCGGTCGATCTCTATCTGTCGATCTCCGGGCTCGCCTATTTCTTCCTGTCTAATCAGCACACGCTTTCCTGGCTGCTCGACCGCGATCTCGCGGCGCGCAGACGCGTGCTCAAGCGCCGTCAGCACGTCGTGGAAATGGTGCTGAGCTATCTCACGCAAGCTTCGCCGGCTGCAGCCGCCGGCGCCGACCCACAATGATCAAACCGGAGATTGGGACATGAGAAGAGTATTTCTGTCGACCCTGATGCTTCTGAGTGTTGCCGCGGCCGCCGTTTCACCTGCATCGGCACAGGACAAACTGTCGGTACGGCTCGATTTCTCGCCGTGGGGCGTGCAGGCGGCGATGCATCTAGCGCAGAACAAGGGCTGGTTCAAGGAAGCCAAGCTCGACGTCGATATCCAGGACGGCCGTGGTTCCGGCAACACCATCCAGCTCGTCAACGCCGGGCAGGCCGATGTCGGCCAGGTGCAGGTCGGTCTGGTCGGATCGGCGCGTGCCAAGGGCGCGACCATCCGCTCCATCGCCACCTTCCAGCGCCGCACCGATCTCTGCATCCTCGTCGACAAGGACTCGCCGATGGCGCGCGCTGCCGATCTGCGTGGCAAGACCGTGGTGGTGTTTGCGGCAAGCCCCTGGGCGCCCTTCATCGACACCTATCTGAAATCCGGCGGCCTGACCCGCAACGATCTCAAGGTCGATGTCGTCGATCCCGCGGCACTGTGGGGCACCTATATCGCCAAGCGCGCGGATGGCCTGATGTCCACCGTCGGTTCGGCGCTTCCGATCGCCGAGGAACCGCGTCCGTCGAAGTGCCTGCTGGCATCCGATGCCAATATCACCTTTCCGAGCTATGGCCTCGTCGCCCGCGAAGAAACGATTGCCAGTAAGGGCCCGGCACTGCGCCGTTTGATCCAGGTCGAGCAGCGCGCCTGGGAGCATCTGCGGGCCAACCCGGAGGACGGCGTCAAGGCGATGATCGCCGAGCGCCCGGACGCGCGGCTCAATCCGGCGATCCTGCTCAGCCAGATCAAGCTGACGCTGGATTATTTCGATACGCCGGCCTCGAAGGGCAAGCCGATCGGCTGGCAGGCGAAGGAGGACTGGGAAGCCGCGCTCAAATCGATGGAAGCCGCCGGTGTCGTCAATGCCGGCTGGAACGTGGCCGACTATTACACCAACGCGCTTGTCGAGTGACATGAGCACGGCGGCTCCAGAGATGGCTGCGGCTCCTTACGTTTCTCTGGACCGCGTGGGCAAGACCTATTTGTCGCCACGCGGTCCGGTCGCGGCGCTGGAGAACATCAGCCTCGATATCCGGCCGCGCGAGTTCGTCAGCGTGGTCGGCCCGTCCGGTTGCGGCAAGAGCACGTTGCTGAAGCTGGTCGGCGGACTGGAGAATGTTTCGTCGGGAAGGGTCGTGGTGGACGGCAAGGTGCTGGACGGTCCGCCGGACCGGCTCGGCATGGTGTTTCAACGCGACGTGCTGCTGGACTGGCGCACGATCCTCGACAACGTGCTGCTGTCGATAGAATTCACCCGCAAGCCGCGCGCCGAAGAGCGGGAACGCGCCATGGCGCTGATCAACCGGTTCGGGCTCGGCGGCTTCGAGCATCGTTTTCCGTGGGAACTCTCCGGCGGCATGCGCCAGCGCGCTTCGATCTGCCGGGCGCTGCTGGCCGATCCCGAACTGTTGTTGATGGATGAACCGTTTGGCGCGCTGGACGCCATGACGCGCGACGACCTCAATGTCGAACTCGCCCAGATCTGGCAGGACACCCGCAAGACCCTGCTGTTCATCACCCATTCCATCGTCGAAGCCGTCTTCCTGTCCGATCGGGTGGTGATGATGAGCAGGGCGCCTGGCATCATCGTCGATACCATCGCCATCGATCTGCCGCGACCGCGCCGGCTGGCGGTGCGCGACAGCGCCGAGTTCGCCGCCTATGTGCACCGCATTCGCCACCACTTCGCCGAACTCGGGATCGTCAAGGAATGATGCGCTTCGTCAGAAAGTGGCTGGGCGGCGACAACGAGACGCGCGACGTCGTCGTGGTGCTGTCGGCTGCCATGCTGCTGTGGGAAGCCGGCGTCCGGCTGTTGAAGCCGTCACCGCTGATCCTGCCGGCGCCCTCGGCCATTTTCGCAGCCTTCCTGGAAACCCCCGGTCTTTTCATCCGGCATCTCGGCTTTACCCTCGGCATGACCTGCATCGGCTTCGCGCTCGCCGTGGTGCTCGGGGTCGCGCTGGCGGTCGGCATCGTCTATTCGCGATTTCTCGAGCGCACCATCTACACGCTTCTGGTCGCGCTCAATTCGATTCCGAAGGTGGCGCTGGCGCCGCTGTTCGTGATCTGGATGGGAACCGGACCGGAGCCGAAGGTCGCGATCGCGCTGATGCTCGCGATCTTTCCCATCGTGATCGATACCGTGCTCGGGCTCCGATCGGTCGATCCGGACATGCTGCATCTGGCGCGGGTTTCGAAAGCGTCGCCCTGGGCGGTGCTGACCAAGATCCGTTTTCCCTGTGCCTTGCCGAGTCTGTTCGCCGGCATGAAGGTGGCGATCTCGTTCGCGCTGGTCGGCGCCATTGTCGGCGAATTCGTTGCCGGCAGCCAGGGTATCGGTTTCCAGATATTGGTCGCTCAGGGACAGTTCGACACCATCAGGGTCTTCGTCTCGCTGCTGCTGCTCGGTCTCGTCGGAACCGTGCTGTTCTTTCTGGTCGATTATGCCGAGCGCTTGTTGCTGCCATGGCATGTCTCGCAGCGCGCCCGCCACGAACGATCCGCCGAGCGGGTATGAAGGCCGCGCCGAATTCGCTCGGAACATTGGCCCTGATCGCCACGGCCGCTCTTTGGGGCAGCAATCACGTGGTGGCGCGCGCGGTGCGCGAGGCAATACCGCTTCCCGCGCTGGTGTTCTGGCGCTGGCTGCCCGCCGTGATCATTTTGACCGTCGTGGCGTTGCCGACCCTGCGCCAGGCATGGCCCGCGATCCGCCCGCGGCTGGGCGGATTGATCATCGGCGGCGCGGTTGGCGTCGGCTTGTTTTCGTATCTGCTGCTCGGCGGCGCCTATCAGAGTCTCGCCATCGAAGTCGGGTTCATCAATGCCACGACGCCGGTCTGGGTGCTGCTGCTGGGGCTGCGAATGGGCGGCGGCAGGCTCACGGCGGGCATGAAATGGGGCCTTGCGCTGGCCTTCGCCGGCACGCTTCTCATTATCACCAAAGGTCGGCTCCAGGCCCTGACCGCGCTTCAATTCAGCCTCGGCAATCTGTGGTCGCTGCTGGCGGCGATTTCGTTTGCCTGGTTTTCGATCCGGGTGCGCGACTGGACCCCCACCATCGCGCCGCTGGCGCTGACGGCGGTGACGGCCTGGTCAGGGCTGATCGTGGTGATGCTGCCGGCCTATGCGGTCTGGATCATCGCCGGTGGACCATGGCTGGTCTGGCAGGATGCCGATCCCGGCTTCGCGTTCGCGGCGATCGCCTATATCGGGCTCGGGCCGACGATGCTGGGAAATCTCTTCTATCTCTATGGCGTTGCCGCCATGGGCCCCGCGCGCGCCGCGGCGTTCCTCTATCTCAGCCCGCTATTTTCAGCGGCGTTCTCGATCGGCTGGCTCGGTGAGCAACTGGCCTGGTATCATATCACCGGGATCGCGGCGATCTTTTCGGGATTGATGATTCTGGGCTATCCGAACCAACGCGCAGGGAAGATCGCCTAGAAACCGGTGACGACCGGGCTTATTCGTCCCTGCGAACGTGTTCGCAGGGACGACGTTGAGAAGGCGACGCGTTCGCTCCATCCAGGCTACACGTCCTGCCGCCCCTCGAACGCCTTCAGCGCCTCGACCACCATCCCCGGCGCTTCCTGTGCCACGCAGTGCCCGACACCCTCGAACGTCCACTGGCTCGCGCCCGGGATCAGGGCGATGGCCCTTGCGGCCATCTCCTTGTAGATCGGCCAGGATTTTTCGGCTGTCGCAACGCGCACCGGAGATTCGATCCCGGACAACGAGGCGAAGGGATTGCCGCGGTCGTCGCCGGCGTAGACCTGTTCCATCGCCTCGAAGATCGGCCCCAGCATCGCCGCTTCGATCTCCGGCCTGCATAGCAGCCGCACCCGGTCGTCCGGCAGGGTTTCGAAGCCGTGCCGCACATAGGCCCATAATGCGTCCCCGGACCAGTCCGCGAACGCCGGCGCCAAGCGAAAGCGCTGGAACGCGGCGGCGGCGCTGTCGAACTCGCGCTGGCGGCGCAGCACGCTCTGCGCATAGGCCTTGCCGTTGTCGCTCAGGGCGGCAGCGTCGGCCCTCACCACGCGCGGATCCATGATGGTTGGCTCCATCACGAACAGACGCGAGAAGCGCCGGGACAGCAGTTTTGCGGCGAGCAAGAGATCAGTGGCGCCGGCGCTGTGTCCGACGCCGAAGATCTCGGTGAGGTCGAGCGCCTCGACCACGGCGCAGATGTCGTCAGCGAAATCCAGGAAGTGATAGCGCTCCGCCGACGGTTTGTGGCTGGCGCCATGGCCGCGGCGGTCGATGCCGTAGACGGTGTACTTCGACGCCAGCTCGCGCGCGACCTCGTCCCAGACCTCGGCGACGAAGCCGGTGCCGTGCACCAGCAGCGCGGGCGGCTTTTTGGAGTCGGCCTCGCCCCATCGCGCCAGCGCGATCCGCCCACCGGAATGGTCGATCCACAGGCGATGCCGGTTCGTCATGGTGCCGCGCGCGAATCTTCGAGGATCATCGCCGCACCCTTGTCGGCGATCATCGCCGTCGGGGTGTTGGTGTTTCCCGACGTGATGGTCGGCATGACAGAGGCGTCGATCACGCGCAGTCCGGCCAGCCCGTAAAACCGCAGCCGCTCATCGACGACGGCCAGCGGATCGCTGGCCGCGCCCATCTTCGCGGTACCGACGGGATGAAAAATCGTGGTGCCGATGTCGCCGGCGGCTTTCGCCAGCGACGCATCGTCATCGCCGACCGACGGTCCCGGCAGATATTCCTGCGGGCGATACGGCGCCAGCGCCGGCTGCTGCATCAGCCGCCGCGTGGCGCGGATGGCATCGGCGGCGACCTGGCGGTCATCGCCGGTCGACAGGTAATTCGGCGCGATCGCGGGCGCCTGGTCGGCGGCCGCGGAGCGGATGCGCACGGTGCCGCGCGAGGTCGGCTGCAGGTTGCAGGCGCTCACGGTGATCGCGGGGAAGCGGTGGAGCGGATCGCCGAACTTGTCGAGCGACAGCGGCTGCACGTGGAACTGGATGTTGGCGCGCTCGCGGTGCGGATCCGAGCGCGTGAAAATGCCGAGCTGCGACGGCGCCATGGTCAAGGGTCCACGGCGGCGGAACGCATAATCGAGGCCCATCAGGCCGCGCCGCAGCAGCGAGTAGTAGGTCTCGTTGAGGGTGCGGGCGCCCTCGACCTTGTAGATCGCGCGCTGTTGCAGATGGTCCTGCAGGTTGCGTCCGACGCCCTGGCTGTCGAGCACCATCTCGATTCCGAGCGGCGCCAGCCAGTCCGCCGGCCCGATGCCGGAGCGGTGCAGCACCTGGGTCGATCCGATCGAGCCGGCGCACAGGATCACTTCGCCTTTGGCGCGGGCCTCGACGACCTCGCCGCCTTGAATGAAGCGCACGCCGACGGCGCGGCCCTGCTCGACGATCAGGCGATCGGCCAGCACGTTCTTTTCCAGACGCAGATTGGGACGCGTCAATGCGGGTTTCAGAAAGCCGCGCGCCGACGACCAGCGGCGGCCGCGCTTCTGGTTGACGTGGAAATAGCCGATGCCCTCATTGTCACCGGTGTTGAAATCCGCAATTTTCCGGATGCCCATTTCCGCCGCGGCATCGCCGACCGCATCCAGAATAGCCCAGGACAGTCGCGGCGCCTCGATCCGCCAGCCGCCGCCGGTGCCATGATGTTCGCTGTCGCCGAGGAAGTGATCCTCGAGCCGCCGGAACGCCGGCAGCACATCGTCATAGCCCCAGCCGGTGAGGCCGAGCTGACGCCAGTGATCGTAGTCGGCGGCCTGTCCGCGCATCGAGATCATCGCGTTGATGGCGGACGAGCCGCCGATCACCTTGCCGCGCGGATAGGCCAGCGAGCGGCCGTTCAGGCCGGCTTCCGGTTCGGTCCGGAACATCCAGTCCGAACGGGGGTTGCCGATCGCGAAGAGATAGCCGACCGGAATATGAAACCAGATCCAGTTGTCGTTGCCGCCGGCTTCCAGGATCAGCACGCGGTTTTTCGGATCGGCCGACAGCCGGTTGGCGACGATGCAGCCGGCAGTGCCCGCGCCAACGACGATGTAGTCGAAATCACCTTCAAGCCGTTTCGGCATGCGCCCCCGCACGAATTCGAGTTTCTCAACTAGGCCGTGAACCCATAAATATGTCGGGCTGACAGAGTCCGCTGTGCCCCGACATCCGACATATGGTTGCATAGTAGCGAAGCGACGCTAAGTGCCAGCATTGCTACATACCCACTTTTCCCTGGGCCTTCTCGCCTGGGATCCTGCGTCCGCGGGCTACAAGGCTTGAGCCACAAGGGCGCCCGGCCGGGCCCTCGCCTGCAGGCGGGACACTGCCTCGGCCAGCGGAACGCCGGCCTGTGAGCCGTCGCGTTCGCGCAGGCTCACCCGGCCGTCCCTCATCTCGCGCCCGCCGACGATAGCCATCACCGGCACGGCCATCCTTGGTCAGAATGCCGGTCTGTTCAGCAACGCGCTTGAAGTCGGCAAACGTCTTTTCATTGATGATCGATGGCCAGCGGCTCCTTGCGAGTCCACGCCCTAGTCGATTTCGAGATTATTCTTGCGACCAATCTCTCTGACAGCATTGATATAGGAGCTCATCGCTTTCGCGAATACCTCAGGCCCTCCGCCGACGATTTCGAACCCGTTGCCTGTCAGGACCTTGATGACATCCTGATCCGCGAGCGCGATATTAGCTGACTTGTTGATGCGATCGACAGCCGCCTGCGGCGTTCCGGCCGGCGCGACGAAACCCGACCATGCATAATATTCCACGGGATAACCCAATTCCTGGAGCGTCGGCGCGTCCGGGAATGCGAACCACCGCTTGTCGCCGGTCGTCGCCAGAACGCGCAACGTGCCGGCCTCGACATGGCTGCGGATGATGTTCGACGCGGCGAAGTCTACCTGGCCGGAAATCAGATCCTGAATCATCGGAGCTTCACCGCGATAATGCACGGCTTGCATGGAGGTCTTGCTGGCTTGTGCGAGCATGAGGCCAATCAGATGCGATGTGTTGCCGGGGCCGGGCGAACCGTAGTTCAGCGGGTTCGGCTGACTGCCAGCTTCCTTCACCAGATCAGCCAGCGTCTTGTAGGTGGACTCACTGCGGACGACGATCGCCAGCGGCGCCCGCACCGCCATTACGATGGGTACGAAATCCCTGAGCGCGTCGTAGGAGAGCGACTTCTTCAGCGCCGGCAACAGGCCATGGGTGGCGGCATTGACGTACAGCAGCGTGTAGCCGTCCGGTGACGCGCGCTTGACGCTTTCGGAGGCCAGAATGCCGCCGGCTCCGCCCTGGTTCTCGACGACGAATGTCTGTCCCAGATTGTCGCGCATGCGGTTTGTCACGACGCGCGCAGGCGTATCGGTGACGCCCCCGGCCGCAGCCGGAACGACCACCTTGATCGGACGATCCGGATAGGTGCCGGTTACCTGGGCCTGTGCCGCGCCGATCAGTGCCGCGAAGAGTCCTGCCACCGCAGCCGCCTCAATGGTGACTCTTCGCATGTTAGTTCCCTTCCCTGGCGTTTCTTGTTTACGCAACCGCGCACCGCATCCGGTGAAGGGCAACAACCCCGGACGGCAGAGTACCCAGCATCCCCGGGAAAAGGCAACGAAACGGACTTCGGCTTCGCCCGTGGTGGCGTTTTCGGTGTGCCTTTTTGCGATGTTGGGCCTGGCAGCGGGAACATGCTAGAGATCGCTAAACAACCTAACTGGAACCGGATCCCCATGCCCATCGTCAACCGCGTCGCCGATCTGCAACCCGATATTCAGGCCTGGCGCCGCGATATCCACGAAAACCCCGAATTGCTGTACGACGTGCACCGCACTGCGGCATTCGTGGCGGACCGGCTGCGGGAATTCGGCTGCGACGAGGTGGCTACCGGCCTCGGCGTCACCGGGGTCGTCGGCGTCATCAGGGGCCGCAAGCCTGCCGGCAAGGGCGACATCAAGGTGATCGGGCTGCGCGCCGACATGGATGCGCTGCCGATCGAGGAGGAGACCGATCTGCCCTACGCGTCCAAGACGCCGGGCAAGATGCACGCCTGCGGCCATGACGGGCATACCGCCATGCTGCTCGGTGCCGCCCGCTATCTCGCCGAGACCCGGAATTTCGCCGGCGATGCGGTCGTGATCTTCCAGCCAGCGGAGGAAGGCGGCGCCGGCGCCGCCGCGATGATCAAGGACGGGCTGATGGACCGCTTCGCCATCGACCAGGTCTACGGCATGCATAACGGCCCCGGAATTCCGATAGGCTCGTTCGCGATCCGGCCCGGCCCGATCATGGCGGCGACCGATTCCATCGATATCCGGATCGAGGGTGTAGGCGGCCACGCGGCGCGGCCGCACAAATGCATCGATTCGGTTCTGGTCGGCGCGCAGCTGATCACGGCTCTGCAGTCGATCGTCTCGCGCACCGTCGACCCCCTGGAATCCGCCGTGATTTCGATGTGCGAATTCCACGCCGGCAACGCGCGCAACGTGATCCCGCAAACCGCGGAACTCAGGGGCACCGTTCGCACCCTGACGGAAGAGGTGAGGGAACTGGTCGAGAAACGGGTGCGCGAGGTTGTCGCCGGTATGGCGCAGATGACCGGCGCCAAAATCGATCTGGTGTACGAACGCGGTTATCCCGTGGTGGTCAACCATGCTTCGCAAACAGATGTCGCGACCCAGGTGGCGAAGGAAATTGCCGGCGACGCCAATGTTCACGACATGCCGCCGCTGATGGGCGCGGAGGATTTCGCCTACATGCTGGAGGCGCGTCCGGGTGCGTTTATCTTCTGCGGCAACGGCGACAGCGCCGGGCTGCATCATCCCGCCTACAATTTCAACGACGACGCGATCGTCTTCGGCACCTCGTACTGGATCAAGCTGGTCGAGAACACACTGGCGGTCTGAGGCGTCCGCTCCCTATGCCGGTCAGGCGACGCTGACGCGGCGCGCCTGATGTCATGGCGTCAGGAACATTGCTCTTCATCCGGCGTTGAGACGCGGGTACGACACCGCATCATCGCCAATGGAGTACGATATGGCCGCGAAAGACAAGGACCTCAAGGACCTCAAGGACCTCAACGACCTCTTCCTCGATACGCTGAAGGACATCTATTTCGCCGAAAAGCAGATCCTGAAGGCGCTGCCGAAAATGGCGAAGGCCGCCCAGGCCGACAAGCTGCGCGCCGCGTTCGAAAAGCATCACGGCGAGACCGAAGGCCAGGTGGAACGCCTCGAGCAGATTTTCGAATTGCTCGACAAGCCGGCCCGCGGCAAGACCTGCGATGCGATCCAGGGCATCCTCGATGAGGGCAAGGCGATCATGGAAGAGTACAAGGGCTGCGAGGCGCTGGACGCCGGCCTGCTGGCCGCGGCCCAGGCCGTCGAGCATTATGAAATCTCCCGCTACGGCACGTTGAAGCAGTGGGCGCTGCAGCTCGGCATGAAAGATGCGGCGCGGCTGCTCGACGAAACCCTGCAGGAAGAGAAGAAGACGGATGTGAGCCTGACCACGCTCGCGGAAGCCTCGGTGAACCTCGCCGCGGCGGCTTGATCGCCTCATATCCTCGATGCAGCAGACCTGGGCGCAACGCGAACCCGCAAGGGCGGCGCGCTGCGCGGCATCCGGGGCTAGGCTACCATGCAACGCGCCGACGCTCGCGAGCGTCACGGCGTCAGTCGTATAATAATACAATTAAAGGTTGTGTGTGCGAATGTCAAATCTTTGCATCAGAGGCCGGCGAAAATTTGTATGTAGAATCCTTTAGGTTGCGAACGAAAATTGCGGATTCAGCGACGTCTGTTTCATCTCGCGCCAGGAGATATCTGGAGGACGGGTTTTCGATTTCAATGGCGTATCGCTCGGCGTCCCATCTGCCGACCAGACGCACATAACTTCCATGCGCTCCACAAGCATGATGGCCGGGATGTCCGATTGGGTCGCGACTTGAATCTCATGATCGCAGTTTGCCGCGGGGGGCTCCCTGGGCAACGCTCAAGGAGAGAGCGGGGGTAACAGCGGGCGAACCATTTCGAAGATCCTTCGATCTCATTGGAATTGCTTATTAAAATCATGGGCACTAAGTCTGATTGACTCCGCGCGCCCTGTTAGCTTTATATTAGAACATATCATGAACAAATGAGCCGGCCGCGGGTTTACTAAGAGAGCCTGTGACGGTCCACCATCCCAAGGGGAGCGGCGTATGCGCGAGCGCGATCAGCAAAAGTGGAAGCCGGTTTTGCGTCCGATCGCGCT
>JAYSPJ010000935.1:0-1597 GCA_043722155.1 Bradyrhizobium sp. | reverse complement strand
CCGTATTGATTGAAGTCGGCCGGACGCACCTGGTGCTCGGACAGATATTTGCCGGCGGGCGACGTCAGCTTGATCGCGCCGGCCGGCGAGATGTGGTCGGTGGTGATCTTGTCGCCGAACATCGCCAGGATCCGCGCATCGACGACGTCGACGATCGCTTCCGGCTGTTTCTTCATGCCTTCGAAATAGGGCGGGTTCTGAACGTAGGTCGAGCTCATGTTCCAGCGATAGGTCTCGCTCTCGACGGTCTTGATCTTGCGCCAGTTGGTGTCGCCCTTGAACACGTCGGCGTAGCGCTTCTTGAAGATCGCCGCGGTGACGTACTTCTTCATGAAGGCGTTGATCTCCTTGGTGGTCGGCCAGATATCCCTGAGATACACCGGCTTGCCGTCCTTGCCGTTGCCGATCGGCTCGACCGAGAGATCCTTGGTGACGGTTCCCGCGAGCGCATAAGCGACGACCAGCGGTGGCGAGGCGAGATAGTTGGCCTGCACGTCGGGGCTGACGCGGCCCTCGAAATTGCGGTTACCCGACAGCACGGCGGCGGCGATGATGCCGTTGTCATTGATCGACTTCGAAATCTCTTCCGGCAGCGGGCCGGAATTGCCGATGCAGGTGGTGCAGCCGAAGCCGATCAGATTGAAGCCGACCTTGTCGAGAGCGAGCTGCAGTCCGGAATTGGAAAGATATTCCGCGACTACCTGGCTGCCCGGCGCCAGCGAGGTCTTGACCCAGGGTTTCGAGGTGAGGCCCCTGGCGGCGGCGTTGCGCGCCAGCAGGCCGGCGCCGATCAGCACGCTCGGATTGGAGGTGTTGGTGCACGAGGTGATTGCCGCGATCACCACATCGCCATGACCGAGATCGAAATTGCGATTCTCCACCGCATAGCGCTTCGACGCGTCGGCGGCCTTCTTGTATTCGCTGGCCATCGCCGCGGCGAAGCCTTCGGCGACCGCGGGCAGCGCGACGCGGCCCTCCGGGCGCTTCGGTCCGGCCATCGACGGCACCACGTCGGCGAGATCGAGCGTCAGGGTTTCGGTAAACACCGGATCCGGCGATTTGGCGGTGCGGAACATGCCCTGCGCCTTGGCGTAGGCGGTCACCAGCGCGACCCGCGCCGCCGCACGGCCCGAGGTCTTGAGGTAATCGATGGTCGCGGCATCGACCGGAAAGAAGCCGCAGGTCGCGCCATATTCCGGCGCCATGTTGCCGATGGTCGCCTTGTCGGCGACCGAGAGGTGATCGAGACCGGGGCCGAAGAACTCGACGAACTTTCCGACCACGCCCTGCTTGCGCAGTATCTGCGTCACGGTCAGCACCAGATCGGTGGCGGTGACGCCTTCCTTCAGCGCGCCCTTGAGCTTGAAACCGATCACCTCCGGCAGCAGCATCGACTGCGGCTGGCCGAGCATCGCGGCTTCCGCCTCGATGCCGCCGACGCCCCAGCCGAGCACGGCGAGACCGTTGACCATGGTGGTGTGCGAATCGGTGCCGACCAGGGTGTCGGGATAGGCCACCTCGAAGGTGCCTTTCTTCTTGCCGACCGTCATCTTCTCCTTGCGGGTCCAGACCGTCTGCGCGAGATATTCCAGATTGA
>JAYSPJ010000934.1:0-1830 GCA_043722155.1 Bradyrhizobium sp. | reverse complement strand
ATGATCGAGCAACATTGTCGTCTCCAGGTTGAGTGGTTTTTAGCAACCTCAGTCTGGCTCCAGACCTGGCCGCTATCCACTCCCCATGGAATCTTCGCTACGCTCGCAACGACGGGTGAAACTCCGGTCCAGCTTCCTAGCCCCTGAACTCCCGCGACCGTGCTGCCCTCCATAACGTCCACAAGGTCCGAAGCCGCGACGCGACATAGGGCATGAATGGATCAGAGTCCGCGCGTGACATCCGCTGCAGATCGCGGCGGACCAGCACCAGCGGCAGGAATATCGGCCTCACCTCCCGCGGCACACTCGCAAGCAGCGCAAACGCCGTCTTCAGGTGTTCCCCCGCGTCGGCGATCAGTTGATCCAGCGCCGCGCGCGCCTTCGGCGTCTCCTTGCCGGCGAATACTTCTTCCATGCCACTGCCATGGTGCTGCAGCAGTTGCAGCGGCACGAACAATTGGCGCCGCGCAACATCCAGCGGCAGCGCCGCGACCACCTGGACAATACCTTGCGCGAGGCCGGCGTGGCACGCGAGGTGCTCGATCTCATCGGACTGCCGGCCGGAGGTCCCGGCTCCCAGCGAGAACAGCGCGCACGAGGTATCGTTGATGTAGCCTTCCAGCGCCGCCATGGTCGGCATCGGATCGTTGTAGAGATCGAACTGGTGCTCGTCGATCAGCCGCGACAGGCGGTCGGCGGGCAGCCTGAAATTGCGGATCGCCAGCTTCAGTTCTGCCGCGACCGGATTGCCCTCAACCCCGCCATGGCCGGCGCCTGCCAGCATGTCGGTCCACCATTGCAGGCGCATTTCGCCGGGCAGCGGCTGGCTCACCTGCTCGTGCACCCTCGAAATCTCGACATTGAAGGCGTAGATCGCCAGCAGCGCGCGGCGCTGCTCGGAGGGCACGAACAAGGTGGAAGCGTAGCGGGCGAAATCGTGGCTGCGCACCAGATCGGCGCAGAAGGCCGCAGATTCCCTGTTGTCCTCCCCACCGCTCATGGTACCGCGATCAGCGCCGCCGCGACGCGCCGGCGTTCGCCGATCATGATGTTGTAGGTGGTGATCGCAGGCCCCGTCTGCATCGCGTCCAGCACCACCCCCACCGCGCGCAGGGCTTCGCGAAGCGCCGGTGGCGGCAGCCAGACGCCGGTGCCGGCGCCGATGATCAGGGTATCGATCCCATTGGCCGCTTCAAATACACGGGCCAGCGAGACTTCATCGATATCCTCCGGTCGGGCGACCGACCAGGCCCAGATCGCATCCGGCAGGCACAGCAGCGAGCCGCGATGCGACATTTCGGCGAAGGCGAAGCCGCCCTTGCCGTAGGCCTCGATCGGCGCCGATCTCGGAAGATGCGGAGCGTCCGACGGCGCCGGCATCGTCACTTCCTGGACGGTTTTTCCGGCGCGTCCCGGTTGGTGCCGACGCCGAGATAGATCAGGATCGGCGCCGCGATGAAGATCGAGGTGTAGGTGCCGACCAGCACGACGCCGAACATCATCACGGCGGTGAAGCTGTGGATGGCGTGCCCGCCGAACACGAGTAGCGCCAGCAGGGCCAGCGTTACCGTGACGTGGGTGATGATCGAGCGCGACAGCGTCGAATTGATGGACTCGTTGAGCAATTCCGGCATTGGCATTTTCTTGTAACGCCGCAGCATTTCCCTGATCCGGTCGTAGATCACGACGGTGTCGTTCAGGGAATAGCCGAGAATGGTCAAGAGCGCCGCAATACTGGTCAGATCGAAATCGACCTGGCTGATCGACATGAAGCCGATGGTGAGAACGATGTCATGGACGTTGGCGATCATGGCGCCGAGCGCGAACTGC
>JAYSPJ010000933.1:0-1746 GCA_043722155.1 Bradyrhizobium sp. | reverse complement strand
CGGCGACCGCGTCCGCGCCTATATTTTCGACGTGCGCCGCGAAACCCGCGGGCCGCAGATCTTCCTGTCGCGCACCCATCCGCAGTTCATGGCGAAGCTGTTCGCGCAGGAAGTGCCCGAGATCTATGACGGCATCGTCGAGATCAAGGCGGTGGCCCGCGATCCCGGCTCGCGCGCGAAAATCGGCGTGATTTCGCGGGATTCGTCGGTCGATCCGGTCGGCGCCTGCGTCGGCATGCGCGGCTCGCGGGTGCAGGCGGTGGTCAACGAATTGCAGGGCGAGAAGATCGACATCATCCCGTGGTCGCCCGACATCGCGACCTTCGTCGTCAATGCGCTGGCGCCCGCCGAGGTCGCCAAGGTGGTGATCGACGAGGAGCGCGAGCGCATCGAGGTCGTGGTTCCCGACACCAATAACCAGCTGTCGCTGGCGATCGGCCGGCGCGGACAGAACGTTCGTCTCGCCTCGCAGCTGACCGGCTGGGACATCGACATTCTGACCGAACAGGAAGAGTCCGAGCGCCGCCAGGCCGACTTCGAGAACTCCACGCGGGTGTTCATGGAATCGCTCAATGTCGACGAAGTGGTCGGCCAATTGCTGGCGTCCGAAGGCTTCACCTCGGTGGAGGAACTGGCGATGGTCGACGTCAAGGAACTGGCCGGCATCGAAGGCTTCGACGACGAAACCGCCAACGAGCTGCAGAGCCGGGCCCGCGAATATCTGGAACAGCTCGAAGGCGAGCTCGAAAACAAACGTAAGGAACTTGGTGTGGAAGACGCTCTGAAGACGGTGCCCGGCGTGACCTCGAAGATGCTGGTGAAGTTCGGCGAGAACGACATCAAGTCGGTCGAGGACCTGGCCGGTTGCGCCACCGACGATCTGGTGGGCTGGACCGAGCGCAAGGAAGGCGGCGAGCCGACCAAGCATCCCGGCATTCTCGACGCCAACGAAATCTCGCGCGACGATGCGGAGAACATGATCATGCAGGCGCGCGTCATCTGCGGCTGGATCACCGAGGCCGATCTCGTCAAGAAGACCGACGAGGCCGAGGCCTCCGAAGACCAGCCGGTTTGATGCGCGCCTTCCGCGAAATTGGCTACCGGTTTTGCGCGACCGTAACGCGCAGATGACAGGAGAGACGTCGCACGCATGCTTGCTATCGCCGACCCCGATCTCGACAACGGACCGCGGACCAACAGATCCGCGACGGAGCGGATGTGCGCGGTCACGCGAGCGGTGCGGCCGATCGACGAACTGATCCGGTTTGTCGTCGCCCCCCAGGGCGAGGTGATCCCGGATTTGAAGCGCAAGCTTCCCGGCCGCGGGCTCTGGGTTTCGGCTTCGCGGCAGGCGGTTGCGGAGGCCGTCCGGCGTAACCAGTTCGGCAAAGGCTTCAAGCGCGAGGTCCGGGTCGCCGCCACGCTCGCGGCGGATACCGAAGCCCTGCTGGTGCGCAGCGTCAGCGAGGCGCTCGCCATGGCCGCCAAGGCCGGCCAGGTGGTATCCGGCTTCAGCAAGGTCGAGGGCGCCCTCAGGCTGGGGCAGGCAGAGGCCCTGATCCATGCCTCGGACGGCGCGGCGGACGGAATTCGTAAATTGGACGCCATCGTCAGGCAAAACGCCGGAATTGACGACGAATCGCGCGAATTCCCGGTGGTCACGGCGCTGACCTCGGAACAATTGGATTTGGCACTAGGCCGGTCAAATGTGATACATGCTGCCGTGCTCGCGGGCCCGGCGAGCAA
>JAYSPJ010000932.1:0-3599 GCA_043722155.1 Bradyrhizobium sp. | reverse complement strand
GGTGTTGGTGGTGAGCGCAGCGAGCACGGGAAACACCGCGTCGGTGGCGCTCATCTTTCCGGATGCCACCAGTGAAGCAACGGCGATCGCGGCGGAGTGGGTATCGACGAAGCCCGCGGCTGCAGCCGCCACGATAACTCCGGTCTCGCCGAACCAGTCCCTCAGCGCGGCCGAGGCAATCAGCATCGCCGAAAGGGTCAGGGCGAATATCAGCGCGACCGGGAGGCTGAACGCCTGTCCCGGCTGAGGATCCGGCATGTCCTTTTCGCGCAAGGTCCGGATCGTGAAGCCGGCGCCGTAGGCTGTCGCGGCAATGCCGGCGCAAATCATCGGGATAGCCAGCGCGCGCAGCGTGGCGATGCTGGTGGCTGCGAGCACCAGCGACATCAGAACAATGGTGGCGACGGTCGACAGCGCCGCGCCGGCGACGGCCGCGGTGATGATGCCGGGACTTTTCTCAACCCGCGTTCCCATGGCGCCGATGGTGGCGGTGCTGGAGATGAAGCCCGATGCGAGACCTGCGATCGGGAGGCCAAAGCGCGCCCCGAGCAGCCGAATGAGGATGTATCCCGCGGCGCTGATCGCCATCACCAGGATGACGACGATCCAGATCGAGCGCGGATTGAGTGCGTCATAGGGTCCCATCGCCTGATTGGGCAGCAACGGCAGAACCACCAGGGTGGCGCCGGCGAAGATCAGCGCGTCTCTCACCTCTCCCTCGGTGAGGACCGAACGGACAAAATGATGCAGCGGGGCTCGTGCCGCGAGCAGGGCGGCGAGGGCAACGGCGATGCCGGCCGCCAGGGCCGGTTGTTGCATCGAGAGGCCGCCGAGCAGCGCGGTCAGCACCAGGGCAATCTCGGTGGTAAGGCCGGGATCCTCGTCGCGGGATCTGAAATAGGCGACGGCGGTCAGCGCCACCACGCCTGCGACCGTGACGGCCAGCACCAGCGCGCCGCCCACCATCACGCCGGTGGCCCCGGCCAGCGCGACGACCGAGAATGTGCGTATTCCCGCCGCCGCGCGGGCAGGACCTTCGCCCTTGCGGCGCTCCCGCTCGGCGCCGATCAGAAGTCCGATGCCAAGCGCCACCGCGAGGTTCAGGAGCAGGGGAGGGAGATTGAACATTTTCTTCCTGTTCGCCAGATCATCTCGGCGCGGTCAGCCGTTCGCGTCGCCACTGGCCGGTTCGACGTCCATCATGGCCGCAATCCCTCGATGTTGATGCAGATCATTGCCGAATGCGCGTCTCTGTGGGAAACTATCTCGTCCGCGACGCGACGGTTCGCGCAACGACAGGATCGATGAATGAGCCGCCTCCATAGAGAGAACCACCTTGTCGAGCGCATCGGCTGGCTGCGGGCGGCCGTGCTCGGCGCCAATGACGGGATCATCTCGACCGCGAGCCTGATCCTGGGCGTGGCCTCGGCGGCGGCCTCGCAGAGCGATGTGCTGCTGACCGGCGTTGCCGGGCTGGTCGCCGGCGCGATGTCGATGGCGGCCGGCGAATATGTTTCGGTCAGTTCGCAGTCCGATACCGAGCACGCCGACCTCGCCCGCGAGAAGAAAGAGCTGGCCGACGATCCGGTGTTCGAGCGGGAAGAACTGGCGCAGGTCTATGTCGCGCGCGGCGTCGAGGCTGAACTCGCCCGCGAGGTCGCGAAGCAGTTGATGACGAAAGACGCCCTGGGCGCGCACGCCCGGGACGAACTCGGCATTTCGGAGGTCACGACCGCGCGTCCGGTGCAGGCGGCGCTGGCATCGGCCGCGACCTTTTCGGTCGGAGCGGCGGCGCCGCTGGTGCTGGTTCTGGTCTCGCCCTCCAGCGTCCTGATCCCGGTGGTGTCGGCGGGATCGTTGCTGTTCCTCGCTTTGCTCGGCGCGATCGGCGCGAAAGCCGGCGGCGCCGACCTGCTGAAGCCGACCATCCGCGTGACCTTCTGGGGCGCCTTCGCGATGGCACTGACGGCTGGAATCGGCGCCATCTTCGGCAAGGTCGTCTGAACGCTGATCGCGCGCTCGCTGCCGCGAAAACGCCGTTCCGCTCGTTGCATGCGGCGAGCGGCAATGCCAGTGCCCCGATGCACATCGCTGCCAGAAGATTTTCGCGCATGGTGGCTCCCCGCCTGTCGCGACTATAATGCCGGAAGGCAGCCGATGTTCGCAGTGTCTGCCATGAACTTCGTGTGATTTGACGAACGTGGCATTGGTTCACGGGCAGCAAGGGGATGGCGATGACCGAGGTGACCGACGGCGCGCGCGAGGCGCAATGGCTGAAATGGCGCAGCGTCGCCGATCTCTATCACGCTTACTTCACGGGACTGATCCTGACCGTGGTCACGCGGCGCGGAACCGCCGACGCCGCCGAATTCGTGTTCCGGGTGTTCCGCCGCCAGCAGCAGGAGCGCTTCCTGCCGGGCCTCGAGAAGCTGGGCCTGAGCCATCTGCCGCCGGCGGTGGCGGCGGCGCAGTATCATTATCTCTCCAACTGGATCGGCGGGGTCCATGTCGAATACATGTACGAGACCGACCGCAAGGCCTGGATCCGTTATCCGCCGCCGCGCTGGATCTGGCGCGGCACCGCGATCTGCGGCGTGCCCGGCGAGGTGTCGCGCGCGATGCTGCGCGGCTGGCACGCCAACAACGGCGCAGCGCTGGGTGATCTGAGATTGGGCTTCGTCTGCACCAAGCAGAGCGTCGACGGCCAGGACGGGTTGGAAGGCTATTACTGCGAATACGATCATCCGCTCGAGATCGATGCGCGGCTTGAGTTCGCGCGTCATCTCGAAGCGCCATTGTTCGATCCCGCCGCCGCGCCGGCGTTGCCGATCGCAAGCTGGCCGAAACCGCGGCTGGAAAAAGCCTACCGCAACTACGCCATGGAATATGTGCGGACCGCCGCACCTGTCATGGTGCAAGTGTTCGGCCCCGAGGACGCCGGTTACCTGTTGCATCTCACCGGCAAGCTGATCGGTATGCAGTATTTCGATGAGATCGCGCGCGGTCTGTCCGGCACGCGAGGCTCGGCAAGGGATTTCGCGGTTTTCCTGCACACGCTGCTTGAAGCGCAGGACGACGTTGCCGGCATTGATGATTCCAGCGGCGTCTTCGAAATCCACCAGCAGAGCTGGAAGCTGATGGCCGATGTCGGCGATTATCATCCGGCCTGCACCAGGGCGCTCGAGGGATTGTTCGAGGGCCTTGCGGCCGGCTGCGGGCGTCATATCCCGGTGCACTTGAAGTCGCAGCTGGGCGGCAAGCCACCCTTCGTCTGGTCGATCGGCTGATTGAACCATCGCACTCGAGTAGCGAAGCGCTGTCTTCTTTTTTACCCTCCAGGGGAGGGTAAGTGGATCGACGGCGGCGTGATTGCGCAGGCGGCCCATGCGCCCGGCGCACATGGAATCGCGCCGGATCGGTGTTAGGAAACGGCCAGCACGGCAGGTAGATCGGGCTGGAGCGCGGAGTGACGCGCGGGAGAAGAAATGTCCGATATCGGTGTCGCCGAAATCCCCGTAGACGACGACGAACGCCCGCTTCCCCCGCCCGAGGCGCCGGTGAAAAACGCGCTGGTCGAGGGTCCGATCCTGCGCACGCTA
>JAYSPJ010000931.1:0-5834 GCA_043722155.1 Bradyrhizobium sp. | reverse complement strand
CCGAAGGGGCCGCGCAACGTCGTGATCTGGTGCTCCAACGACTATCTCGGCATGGGACAGCACCCGAAAGTGGTCGGCGCGATGGTCGAGACCGCCACGCGGGTCGGAACCGGCGCCGGCGGCACCCGCAACATCGCGGGCACCCATCATCCCCTGGTGCAGCTCGAGGCCGAACTGGCCGACCTGCACGGCAAGCAAGCCGCGCTGCTGTTCACCTCGGGCTACGTCTCGAACCAGACCGGCATTGCCACCATCGCCAAGCTGATTCCGAATTGCCTGATCCTGTCGGATGCCCTCAACCACAATTCGATGATCGAAGGCGTCCGCCAGGCCGGCTGCGAGCGACAGATCTTTCGCCACAGCGATATGGCGCATCTGGAGGAACTGCTGATCGCCGCCGGTCCGGACCGGCCCAAACTGATTGTTTGCGAGAGCCTGTATTCGATGGACGGCGACGTCGCGCCGCTGGCGAAAATCTGCGATCTCGCCGAGCGCTATGGCGCGATGACCTATGTCGACGAAGTTCACGCGGTGGGCATGTACGGCCCGCGTGGCGGCGGCATCGCCGAGCGCGACGGCGTCATGCACCGCATCGACATTCTGGAAGGCACGCTGGCCAAGGCGTTCGGCTGTCTCGGCGGCTATATCGCCGCCAGTGCCGACATCATCGATGCGGTCCGTTCATACGCCCCCGGTTTCATCTTCACGACCGCGCTGCCGCCGGCGATCTGCTCGGCGGCCACCGCAGCGATCCGGCACCTGAAAACCTCGAGCTGGGAGCGGGAGCGCCATCAGGATCGCGCCGCCCGCGTCAAGGCGATCCTCAATGCCGCCGGGCTGCCCGTGATGTCGAGCGAGACCCATATCGTACCGCTGTTCGTCGGCGATCCCGAAAAGTGCAAGCAGGCCTGCGATATCCTGATGGAAGAGCACAACATCTATATCCAGCCGATCAACTACCCGACCGTCGCCAAAGGCTCCGAGCGGCTGCGGATCACGCCCTCGCCCTATCATGACGACGGCTTGATTGATCAGCTCGCCGAAGGTCTGCTGCAGGTCTGGGAGCGTCTCGGCGTGCCGCTGCACGCGAAATCGCTGGCGGCAGAATAGCGTTTCCCCGGCTCCGCCCCGAGTTCTCCGATTCCGGGGGCGCTTATGCGCGATGCTTTGCCGATCTGATCCGGTTATAGTCCCCTGAGGGCTGGAGCCTTTTCGGTTCTGATTTAAATCAGAACCGGGCTCTAGTTTCGTGTTTTTGACGCGTTTTCTTTACGCGAACCGGCACCCAATTCGCTCGCAAACGCCGGAGCGTCTGCGGTGGCGCAGGCCGAACGTCAGGGGAGGTAAGTCGCGATGCTGCACGACTGGGGCGTGATCGCAGCCGCCTTCGGCTACATCGGGTTCCTGTTTCTAATCGCCAGCTACGGCGACCGCCTCTCGCCGACCCAGCGCGGCCGCGCCAGCGCGCTGATCTATCCGCTGTCGCTGGCGATCTACTGCACGTCCTGGACGTTCTTCGGCTCGGTCGGCTTCGCCACCCGCACCGGCGTCGATTTTCTCGCGATCTATGTCGGCCCGATCCTGATGATCGCGTTCTGCACGCCGCTGCTGCGCCGCGTCATCAAACTGGCGAAATCGCAGAACATCACCTCGATCGCGGATTTCATCGCCGCGCGCTACGGCAAGAGCCAGGCGGTCGCCGCCACTGTCGCGGCGATCGCGATCATCGGCTCGGTTCCCTATATCGCGCTGCAGCTCAAGGCGGTGGCGTCCTCGCTCGGAACGATCCTGAGCGAAGACCAGGCCTTCTCCTCCATTCCGATCATCGGGGATGTAGCGCTGATCGTCACGCTGGCGATGGCGGCATTCGCGGTGCTGTTCGGCACCCGGCAGACCGACGCGACCGAACACCAGCATGGCTTGATGCTGGCGATCGCCACCGAATCCATCGTCAAGCTGGTGGCTTTTCTCGCCGTCGGCGCCTTCGTCACGTTCTGGATGTTCTCGCCCGTCGAGCTGATCGAACGCGCGATGAAAACGCCGGAAGCGGCACGGGCCATCGAATACACGCCCTCGATCGGCAACTTCCTCACCATGACGCTGCTGTCGTTCTTCGCGATCATGCTGCTGCCGCGCCAGTTTCACGTCAGCGTGGTGGAGAATTCCAGCGACACCGAGGTCGGCCGGGCGCGCTGGTTGTTTCCGCTGTATCTGGTCGCCATCAACCTGTTCGTGATTCCGATCGCACTCGCCGGACTTGTGAGCTTCCCGTTCGGCGCGGTCGAGGCCGACATGTATGTGCTGGCGTTGCCGATGCACGCCAGTTCTCCCGTGCTCAGCGTCGTCGTCTTCGTCGGCGGCCTGTCGGCGGCGACCGCCATGGTGATCGTGGAATGCGTCGCGTTGTCGATCATGGTCTCGAACGATATCGTGGTGCCGCTGGTGCTGCAGCGAAGCCGGGAATCCCGCGCCGGCCAGAAGGACTTTGGCAACTTCCTGCTCCGGGTCCGTCGCTTTGCGATTTTCGCCATCATGGTGATGGCGTATTTCTACTATCGCGCGCTCGGCAACGCGCAGCTGGCGGCGATCGGCCTGTTGTCCTTCGCGGCGATCGCGCAGCTGGCGCCGTCGTTTTTCGGCGGCCTGTTCTGGCGCCGCGCCACCGCGCGGGGCGCCATGGGAGGCATGCTGGTCGGCGTCGCGGTCTGGATCTACACGCTGTTTCTGCCGAGCTTCCTCGACGGCAATACCGCGGGCATGCTGCTGCTGCAGCACGGCCCGTTCGGGATCGAGGCGTTGCGACCGCGAGCCCTGTTCGGCGCCGACCTGCCGCCGTTGATGCACGGCGTGCTCTGGTCGCTTTCGCTCAATCTGCTGACCTATATCGTGCTGTCGCTGGCGCGCCAGCCCTCCTCGATCGAACGGCTGCAAGCGGACCTGTTTGCGCCGAGCGCGCTGGCGCCGATGACCCCGGCATTCCGGCGCTGGCGCACCACGGTGACCGTGCAGGACATTCAGAGCACGGTGGCGCAGTATCTGGGTCCCGATCGCGCCAGTCATTCATTCGAAGCCTTCGCGATCGCCCGCAACACCAGTCTCGAACCGGCCGCTACGGCCGATTTCGAATTGCTGCAGCATGCCGAGCATCTGATCGCCTCGTCGATCGGGGCGGCATCGTCGCGGCTGGTGATGTCGCTGCTGTTGCGCAAGCGCACCGTCTCCGCCAAGGCGGCGCTCAAGCTGCTCGACGATTCCCATGCCGCCCTGCATTTCAACCGCGAGATACTGCAGACCGCGCTGAACCATGTGCGGCAGGGCATCGCCGTGTTCGACGCGGAGTTGCAGCTGATCTGTTCCAACCAGCAGTTCGGCGAAATTCTCGGGTTACCGCTGCACCTCGTGCAGATCGGGATTCCGCTGCAGGAAATCCTGGAATACATGGGAGCGACCAGCCCCCCCGGCTTCGGCGATGCCGACGGCCCCTCGTTGCTGGAAATGCGCCTGGCCGCCTATACCACTGTGGGCGAGCCGTATCTGGAGCGTCTGCCGGATCGTCACATGGTGATCGAGGTGCGCGCCAACCGGATGCCGGGTGGCGGGCTGGTGATCACCTTTTCCGACGTCACGCCGTCCTTCGAGGCGGCCGAGGCGCTGGAACGCGCCAATGCGACGCTGGAGAAGCGCGTGCGGGACCGCACCGAGGAGCTCACCCGCCTGAATTCGGAACTGGCGCTGGCCAAGAGCACCGCCGAGGACGCCAACATCTCGAAGACGCGCTTTCTGGCGGCGGCGAGCCACGACATCCTGCAGCCGCTGAACGCGGCGCGGCTCTACATCACGAGCCTGGTGGAACGCCAGAGCGGCGGCGAGGATTCCCGGCTGGTGGAAAACATCGACGATTCGCTGGAGGCGATCGAGGAAATCCTCGGAGCTTTGCTGGACATCTCGCGGCTAGACGCCGGCGCCATGACGCCGTCGATCTCGAGTTTCAAGATCGGCGACCTGATGCGTTCGCTGGAAATCGAATTTGCGCCGATCGCCCGGGCCAAGGCGCTGAAGCTGACCTTCGTGCCCAGTTCGCTGGCGGTGGAATCCGATCGCCTGATGTTGCGCCGGCTGCTGCAGAACCTGATTTCCAACGCCATCAAATATACCCCGCGCGGGCGGGTGCTGGTCGGCTGCCGGCGTCACGGCCAGTCGTTGCAGATCGGCATCTATGACACCGGCGTCGGCATTCCCGTCGTCAAGCGCGGCGAGATCTTCAAGGAATTTCACCGGCTGGAACAGGGCGCGCGGATTGCGCGCGGCCTCGGGCTCGGGCTGTCGATCGTCGAGCGCCTCGCGCGCGTCCTCAACCACGGCATCGCGCTCGACTCCAATGTCAGCGGCGGCTCGTTCTTTTCGGTGACGGTGCCGGTCGCCAGCGCCGCCACTCACACCGGCGCGGTCACCAGCGCGACACCGCTTTCCAGGACGCGGATGAGCGGCGCGCTGATCGTTTGCATCGAGAACGATCCGGCGATCCTGGACGGCATGAAAACCCTGCTGACGGCCTGGGACGCCGAGGTCATCGCAGCGGCAGATCCGGATGCCGCCATCGAGGCGATGGAGGCCGCCGGCGGACGGGTCACCGGTCTTCTGGTCGACTACCACCTCGACCGCGGCAACGGCATCGCCGCGATCCGGGACATTCGCCGCCGGTTCGGCGACAACATTCCGGCGATCCTGATCACCGCGGATCGCAGTCCGCATGTGCGGGACGCGGCGCGTGACGAAAATATCGCGGTGCTCAACAAGCCGGTCAAGCCGGCATCGCTGCGGGCGCTGCTCGGTCAATGGCGCACCCAGCAGATGGTCGCGGCGGAATAGTTTACTGCGCCGACGGCGTGCCTTGCCGCCACTGGCCACCGGAAATCCTGGCGGCAGCGATCACGGCCTGGGTGCGGCTCTCGACCCCCAGCTTTTGCAGGATCGCCGATACATGCGCCTTGATGGTCGCTTCCGACACGCCGAGTTCGTAGGCGATCTGCTTGTTGAGCAAACCTTCCGACAGCATCATCAGCACCCTCACCTGCTGCGGGGTCAGCGTCACCAACCGGTCGCGCAGGCGCGTCATGTCCGGGTCGGCGGTGGAGCTGAGATCAGTGTCCGGCGGTATCCAGACATCGCCTTCCATGACCTTGACGATCGCGTCGCGCAGGGTATCGACCCCGAACCGCTTGGGAATGAAGCCGGAGGCGCCGAAATCCAGCGAACGGCGGATGGTAGCTCCATCGTCGCTGGCCGAGACAATCACCACGGGGATCGCCGGGTATTGCGCGCGCAGGTAAATCAGGCCGGAAAAGCCGCTGATCCCCGGCATCGTCAGATCAAGCAGCACCAGATCGACGTCGGAATCCCGCTCCAGCAGCGCGGTCAGTTCATCGAAGGATCCCGCTTCGTCGATCTTCGCCGAGGGCACGACGCTGGCGACCGCCTGTCGCAGGGCGTTGCGAAACAGCGGATGGTCATCGGCGATGACGAGATGCGTGCTGACAGCGGCAGTCATATACTTTTTGCTAATAGGTTGCGGCAAACCCGTGACCGCTCGAGAAGCCTGCCAAGCGAAGTTTCCCAATTGTCCTCTGACGAGCCTTCGCATGCAAGGCGCATTATTGCCTTGCTATAAAGCGGTTAATCCGCCCGGATTGTGCGCCGCAACAGGCGAAAGGCGGGATTAATCCGGTCTCTCGAACGCCCTACCATCTCCGGACAGGGCTGTGCAGCGGGCCAAAAGTCGTATTGGGAGAGCTTTCACGCCAATGTTACCGTGATCTCAAGCTCGCGGCTCAATG
>JAYSPJ010000930.1:0-2393 GCA_043722155.1 Bradyrhizobium sp. | reverse complement strand
GGCTTGTCCTGGATCTGGCGGACGGAAATCTGGGCTTCGTCCTTGGAAAAGGCGATGCCGGTGACGACGTGGCTTTCCATGATTTCCTCCTCGCTGCAGATCAGCGTGCCCGGCGGGGCGCCGTGCGGGTCGATATCTTCGGGCTTGTCGAAGCTGGAGCGGACGAAAATCGGCATGTTGTGCACCATGCCGAGTTCCACCGAGCGGACCTGCAGCACCTTGGCGCCCTGCGACGCCAGTTCCAGCATGTCCTCGAACGCGATTCGGTCGAGCCGGCGGGCCTTTGGAACCACGCGCGGGTCGGTGGTGTAGACGCCATCGACGTCGGTATAGATATCGCAGCGATCGGCATGGATCGCGGCCGCGATCGCCACCGCCGAGGTGTCGGACCCGCCGCGTCCGAGCGTGGTGATTCGCTGGGTCTGGGCATTGATGCCCTGGAAGCCGGCGATCACGGCGACTTCCTTGCGATCCCCAAAACGGCTGATCAGCCCGGTGCCGTCGATCTCGAGAATCCGGGCCGAGGCGTGGGCATCGCTGGTTTTGATCGGGATCTGCCAGCCCTGCCAGGAGCGCGCCTGGATGCCGAGCGCCTGCAGCGCGATCGCCAACAGGCCGGCGGTGACCTGTTCGCCGGAGGCCACCACGGCGTCATATTCGCGCGCGTCATGCATCGGCGACGCCTCGCGGCACCAGTCCACCAGTTCGTTGGTCTTGCCGGCCATCGCGGAAACCACCACGGCGACGTCATGGCCGGCGTCGACCTCGCGCTTCACATGGCGCGCGACGTTGCGGATACGTTCGATATTGGCGACCGATGTGCCGCCGAATTTCATCACGAGGCGGCCCATGACGACTGGTGCATTCCCTGAGAGGTTCAGTATGGTGACCGGCGCGCAAAACCAGAGCGCGTCGCCCGAAAGGCGCGTATACATAACGGCGCGGTTGCGGGCAAGCAACCGGGTTGCGGCGATCCGCGGATCGGCATGGAAAGCCGCGGTTCAGGGGTAATTGAGGCCAGCGTATGGGGCGTTATATCGACGATATCCTGCAGCCCGGCGAGAAGGTGCTGTATTCGACCAACACGCACTGGATATTCTTCCTGCCGGCGATCGCGGGCTGGATCGTGGCCATCGCGTTCTTTGTCCTGTCGGGAATGGTTGCGGGCGGCACCCCGGTGCTGCTGTGTCTGTCGATGGCGGCGATCTCGGCGATTTTCGCACTGTACAAGACCGCGACCGCCTGGTTTCACCGCTGGACCACCGAGACCGACGTCACCAATCTGCGCGTCGTCCACAAGACCGGATTCATCCAGCGGCAGACCTTCGAGATGAGTCTCGACAAGGTCGAGAGCGTCGACGTCAACCAGAGCATTCTCGGCCGCATCCTCAACTACGGCAACGTGTCGATCTTCGGCGTCGGCGAGGGCAACAAGACCATCGACACCATTGCCTCGCCGCTCGAATTCCGCAACCACATCACCGCGCGATAGGAGCGGCGCGCAAGCCATGGCCATGCAACGAAATCCTGCCGATTTTTCCGGAGCGTCGGCGTCCCCGGGCGCTACTGCGTCCCCGCGCACATCCGCATCCACGGTCGATCCCGCCGAGATCGCGAAATTCTCAAGGCTGTCGGACGAATGGTGGGATCCCAACGGCAAGATGGCGCCGTTGCACAAGATCAACCCGCTGCGGCTGACCTATATCCGCGACGCCGCCTGCCGCAAGTTCGAGCGCAACGTCAAGAGCCTGAACTGCCTGTCCGGCCTGCGCATCCTCGATATCGGCTGCGGCGCCGGCCTGCTGTGCGAGCCGTTCACCCGGCTCGGCGCCCAGGTGATCGGCGTCGATCCCTCCGCCACCAACATCGCGGCGGCGAAGCTGCACGCCGACAAGGCCCACCTGTCGATCGATTATCGCTGCACCACCGTCGAGGAGATGGACGTGCGCGAACGCTTCGACATCGTGCTGGCGATGGAGGTGAACGAGCACGTCAGCGATGTCGGCATGTTCCTCAATCGCTGCGCGGCGATGCTGAAGCCCGGCGGCATGATGGTGGTCTCGACGCTGAACCGCAACTGGAAGAGCTTTGCGCTCGCCATCGTCGGCGCCGAATATGTCCTGCGCTGGCTGCCGCGCGGCACCCATCAATGGGACAAGTTCGTCACCCCCGACGAACTCGCGCATCAGCTGCACGCCAACAAGCTCGCCATCACCGAGCAGGCCGGCGTGGTCTACTCACCGTTCGCCGACAAATGGAGCCTGTCGTCGGATATGGACGTGAACTACATGGTGGTGGCGGAGGGGATTTAGGTCTTCACCCTCCCCTGGAGGGGGAGGGTCGGCGCGCTATCGAGCGAAGCGAGATGCGCGACGGGGTGGGGTGACGGTCCC
>JAYSPJ010000929.1:0-2206 GCA_043722155.1 Bradyrhizobium sp. | reverse complement strand
GACGTTGCGGCGGCTGCGGCAGAAGTCGGACCTGCCGGTGATCTTCCTCACCTCCAAGGATGAGGAAATCGACGAATTGTTCGGCCTCAAAATGGGCGCCGACGATTTCATCCGCAAGCCGTTCTCGCAGCGCCTGCTGGTGGAACGCGTGAAGGCCGTGCTGCGCCGCGCCGCGCCGAAGGATCCGACCGCCGCGCCGAAGGAAACCGACGCCAAGGCGCTGGACCGCGGGCTGCTGCGGATGGATCCGGAACGCCACACCTGCACCTGGAAGAACGAGCCGGTGACCTTGACGGTGACCGAATTCCTGATCCTGCAGGCGCTGGCGACACGCCCCGGCGTCGTCAAGAGCCGCAACGCGCTGATGGACGCGGCCTATGACGATCAGGTCTATGTCGACGATCGCACCATCGACAGCCACATCAAACGGCTGCGCAAGAAGTTCAAGGTGGTGGACGACGATTTCGAGATGATCGAAACCCTTTATGGCGTCGGCTACCGCTTCAAGGAAACCTGATTGTCCTGGGGGGCTCGGCGGCTGTTTTGGCGACTGACGCCTCCAGACATCTCGGGTAGGATACGAAGGCGACGCGCTTCCGGACAGACGCCCTCGAAACAACCGGCAGTTTTGGCCATTGCTTGATCGAACGCAGCCCGACCCAAGCCTGAATGCCGGGGACGACTCGCCGGCGCTGGATAGCGATGCCGTCGAAAGCCCGCCGGTGCAGGGCTGGCAACGCCCGCTCGGCTGGCTGCGCCGCACCGGCCAGTTCTTCTTCGCGCTCTCCTTCTCCAGCCTCACCCGCCGCATCGTCTCGCTGAATCTCGCGGGCCTGATCGCGCTGGTGGCGAGCATTCTTTATCTCTCGCAATTCCGCGCCGGCCTGATCGATGCGCGCGCCGAGAACCTGCTGTCGACGGGTGAGGTGATCGCGCGCGCAATCGCCGCGACCGGCACCACTGAAAGCCACGCCCTCACCATCGACCCGGACCGTCTGCTCGACCTCAAGCCCGGCGAAAGCTACGGGCCATCCGACGACGCATTGTCAGGGCTCGATTTCTCGATCAATCCGGAACGCATCGCGCCGGTGCTGCGCGGCCTGGTCTCCCCGACCAAGACGCGCGCACGCATCTACGATCGCGACGGAGTGCTGATCCTCGACAGCCGCAGCCTGTATGGCCGCGGCGACGTCATGCGCTTCGAACTGGCGCCGCCCTCGACCAGCACGCCCGGGATCGCCGAGCGTGCCATGATCGCCATTCGCACCTGGCTGAACCGCGGCGACCTTCCGCTGTACCGTGAACTCGGGCCGGAGAACGGCAAGGGTTACAATGAAGTTGCTCGCGCGCTGGGCGGCGTCAAAGGCTCGATGGTGCGGATCAACGACCGTGGTGAAGTCATCGTCTCGGTGGCGGTGCCGGTGCAGCACTTTCGTGCGGTCAACGGCGCCTTGCTGCTGTCGACGCAAGGCGGCGATATCGACCAGATGGTGACCGCGGAACGGCTTGCCATCCTGAAGATCTTCGCCGTCGCGGCCGTTGTGATGATCGCGCTTTCGCTTTTGCTGGCGAGCACCATCGCCGGTCCGGTGCGCCGGCTCGCCGACAGCGCCGAGCGCGTCCGCCACCGCATCCGGACCCGCGTCGAAATTCCGGATTTCACCCGTCGCCGCGACGAGATCGGGCATCTCTCCGGCGCGCTGCGCGACATGACGGATGCGCTCTATAACCGGATCGAGGCGATCGAGACGTTCGCCGCCGACGTCGCCCATGAATTGAAGAACCCGCTGACTTCGCTGCGCTCGGCGGTCGAAACGCTGCCGCTGGCGCGCAACGAGAACAGCCGCTCGCGGCTGCTCGCCGTCATCGAGCACGACGTCAAGCGGCTCGACCGCCTGATATCGGACATCTCGGATGCAAGCCGGCTCGATGCCGAACTGCAGCGCCAGGATATGACGTCGGTCGATCTTCGCCGCCTGTTGACCGCGCTGACGACGGTGGCGAACGAAACCCGCCGCGGCAACAACGTCGCGGTGGAAGTCCGTTTCGAGGGCCGCAGTCCCACCGACACCTTCTCGGTGCCGGGCCATGATTCGCGGCTCGGCCAGGTGATCTCCAACCTGCTCTCCAATGCCCAGTCGTTCTCCGAAGCCGGCGGCAAGCTGCGCATCGTCTGCCGCCGCGTAAAGAATGAAATTGAAATCGT
>JAYSPJ010000928.1:0-3319 GCA_043722155.1 Bradyrhizobium sp. | reverse complement strand
ACCCTGATGGCCGCGGTCGGCACCCTGATCGTGACGCCGGATGCGCCGCTGCTGGTGGCCTCGAGTTTCGTGTTGTTTTTTCTCGCCAAGGTCCTGGAGACCGGGCGCGGCGCGTGGTGGCTCGCGGTCGGCGTCGCGGTTGGTGCGGCCTTGCTGTCAAAATATACCGCGCTGTTTTTCGGCCCGGCGATTTTGATCTGGCTGGTGGCGGTGCCAAAGCTGCGGCGCTGGCTGATCTCGCCATGGCCCTATCTCGGCGGCCTCGTGGCGCTGGCGGTCTTCGCACCCGTGATTTTCTGGAACGCCGATCACCAATGGGTCTCCTTCCTCAAGCAGTTCGGCCGCGCCAGAATAGCGAATTTCAGGCCGGCCTTCATCGCCGAGTTGATTCCGACCCAGGTCGCATTCGCAACCCCGCTGGTCTTCATTCTCGGCGCGATGGGGCTTCACGCGCTGGTTTGGCGCAATGCCGGTGCGTTCGCCGCCCGGATGCTCGTCAACGCGATGTTCTGGACCATCGTGGCGTATTTCATCTGGCATTCGCTGCACGCCCGCGTCGAGGCCAACTGGTTCGCACCGGTCTATCCGGCCTTTGCCATCGCGGCGGCAGTCGCCGCCCACCTCACGCAGTGGGACACGCGCCGGCAGCGTCTCGCCGATTTCTGCCTGCGCTGGGCCTCGCCGGCGGGAATTGCGTTGTTTGCGTTCCTGATCGTGCAGGCCAATACCGGCGTGTTTACGGGCTATCGCCGCGATGCCACCGTACGCAGCGTCGGCGTCGGCTGGCGCGAACTCGCCAGCGCGATCGAAGCGGTGCGTCTGCGCACGGGTGCGACTTGCGTGCTGGCGCCGGATTACGGCACCACCGGATGGCTTGCCTTCTATCTGCCGAAGGGCACTTGCGTGGTGCAGCCGACGCAGCGAATCCGCTGGGTCAACATGCCCGAGCCGTCTCAGGCCCAATTGTCCGGCAAATTATTGTTCGTCGACGAGGCACGGCCCGGCGCGCGGACTTATCAGACGGAAAATTTCGCTGGGGTCGAGCGAGTCGCGGAACTCACGCGCAAGCGCGGGCCCCTCGTCATCGAAACCTATGGGCTCGATCTGCTCGAGGGCCCGACGGGCGGCGTCCTCGACCGCTCCCCGCCGCCGGAGCTGGAGTAGCGGGGCGGATGACGCGAGGGGGGAATATCCACGGATACAAATTTCAATCAGCTCGTGTTTGCAAACACAGTTTCACGGCTTCTCGGCGCGATCCCGCCAGCGCCGTCATTGCGAGGAGCGCTTGCGACGAAGCAATCCATCTCGCACCAAGGAAAGAATGGATTGCTTCGCTGCGCTCGCAATGACGGCGAATTATGCTTCGCTGATCTGCCCTGCGGTTTCGCGAGCCCTGCCATCGGGCGCGCATTCGCGCGACCCGTTCGTTAGCAATGACGGAGGGGTATCATTCGGAACTCAATACGGAACCCCCGCGCAAATACGGGGCCGTTGCATTGCATCGGTCGCGTATTCTTGCATGCCCAGCATTCGCCCGCACTTAATCCGCATTTAACTAAAAGTCGCCTTAATGACGCTCCGCGCCTCTGCGAGATGCTGCATCTGAACGTGTGATGCGGTGCTGCGAAGAGGAACTCGGTGGAAGTTGTCTGGATACGAGGCGAATGAGTTACAGTACGAGTGCGTCCAGGCCATTCGCGGCAAAGAACCATCGGCGTTCATCCCGTAAAGCCAATGCTAACCATATTTTCGGCGGCGCCGCGGTCGCCTGCCTGGTGCTGGGCTGCGCCTGGACTCTCCACGCCAATGTTTTCGGCGCCAGCATTTATCCGACCATGGCCGGCGGGAACTTCGATGCGCCGGTGATCCGGCAGAAGCAGTCGGTGGCGGCGCGGACTCCGCAAGCCATCGTCAACAATGTGTTCGCCGCCTTGCCCGAACCGGCGCCGGTCATTGCCGCGCCAGCGACGATCGCATCCGACATGTCGCTGAAGTTCGACGACCGTTTTGCCGCGGCGTCGCCGCAAGCCGTCGCGCCGATGCCGCAAGCCCAGACGATGCAACTGGCTTCCGCGGCGCCTTCGATCGAAGTGGCGGAGCCGGCTGACGCGCCGAAATTGCTCGAAGCCACCAAACTGAAACAGGCCGCACCAGCGCCTGCGCAGGTTGCGGCCCTCACGCCGGCACCCGCCGAAACCAAACCCGGCAGGGGCACGGGCGCTTCCGTCAAGGACATGGCGCAGCGCGCCAAGGCCGCGGTGATGTCGATCGGGTCCGGCGACAAGCCCAACATGGTCGAAAAACTATGGGGCAAGGAACCGGCGCACCGATCGTTGCTGTCCTACGCCTCCGCCGATGTCAGCGCGACCGGCAGCCTGCCGAAGCTGCAGAACCCGATGCTCGGGGGATCGGCGCCCTATGATCGCTCGACCGCGGTCTACGATATCGCGGCACGCAAGGTCTATCTGCCTGACGGCACCGTTCTGGAGGCGCATTCGGGGCTCGGCGCCAAGAAGGATGACGTGCGTTTCGCGCATGTGCGGATGCAGGGCGTAACTCCGCCGCATATCTACGAGCTGACGCCGCGCGAGGCGCTGTTCCACGGCGTGCCGGCGCTGCGGCTGACGCCGATCGGCGGCCAGGACAAGATCTTCAACCGTGACGGCCTGCTCGCGCACACCTACATGCTCGGCTCGGGCGGCGATTCCAACGGCTGCGTGTCGTTCAAGGATTACTATGCGTTCCTGGACGCCTACCGCAATCGCGGCATCAAGCGGCTCGCGGTGGTCGCGCGGGTGGATTGAGTCGGCCGGGTCCGTAGCCCTGATGAGCGAAGCGAAATCCGGAGCCTGCTTTCGCAGATGACACACTACCCACGAAATTTACGCCCTGGCCGACATTCCTTTTCGCAGTGACGCGAGCGCGCCCGGTGATCCCGGTATCTGCAGAAACTGCTGCATGGAACGGCGCCAGCTTCTCCGAACGGGTGCTGGAATTGCGGCTGCGGCGCGCCCGCGTTTGTCTGGCAAGCCGGCAGCATCACGACCTCCAGATTAGCGACATCGCCGGGAGAAGCCGGTTCCAATCCCAAAGAAAAAACCCCGGCATCGCTGCCGGGGTTTTGCATTCTTGAACTTGCCTGAGAGGCGTGGATCAGAAATCCATGCCGCCCATGCCGCCGCCCGGGGGCATGCCGCCGCCGCCGGCGCCGCCCTTCTTGGGCAGTTCGGCCACCATGGCTTCGGTGGTGATCAGCAGCGCCGCAACCGAAGCTGCGTTCTGGATCGCCGCGCGAACCACCTTGGTGGGGTCGATGATG
>JAYSPJ010000927.1:0-3278 GCA_043722155.1 Bradyrhizobium sp. | reverse complement strand
GTCACCAGATGGTCTCCGGCGCAAAGCTTCGACATCTGGCATGACCGCGCCGCCTTCCACTTCCTGATCGATCCGGCGGACCGTTCCGCCTATGTCACGCGCATGAAACAGGCCGTCAAGCCCGGCGGCCATGTCATCATCGGGACGTTTGCCATCGACGGCCCGGAAAAATGCAGCGGCTTGCCCGTCAACCGATACGACGCGGCGAGCCTCGCCAGGGAACTGGGGGAAGGCTTCGAACTGGTGCACTCCCGGCGGCACGATCATGCCACGCCGTGGGATTCCACCCAGCGCTTCCAGTTTTGCGTTTTCCGGCGAACGGCTTGAGCGAGGGTTCTGCCGAACGCCTCGCACGAGGCTGCCAAAACAGCTAGAAGCATCGCATGATTCCGTGGAAACAGATCGACACCGCACGCGTGCCCGACTCGGACGTCGAACTTCGCCTGATGCAACGCGGCGCCGAGTTTTCCATGAAGCTCGGTCAGAACGAGTTGATGAACAGCCGCCTCTCGGGGTCGGAGGAGGCGCTCGCCACGCTGGCCTGCCGTAGACTGGAAGCGATCAAGGCGCCGCATTTATTGATCGGCGGGTTAGGCATGGGCTTCACGCTGCGCGCCGCGCTAGCCGTGCTGGGGCCGAAAGCGCGGATCACGGTGGCCGAACTGGTGCCGGCCGTGATCGCCTGGGCGCGGGGGCCGATGGCCGAGATCTTCGGCGACAGCCTTGACGATCCGCGCGCCAGTATCCTGAGCGCCGATGTCATCGAGGTGATTGGATCTCACCCCTCGGCGTTCGACGCCATCCTGCTCGATGTCGATAACGGCCCGGAGGGGCTGATCCGCAAGGCCAATGATGCGCTCTACGATCTGAAGGGGTTGACAGCGATCCGCCGCGCGCTGCGGCCGGGCGGCGTTCTCGCCGTCTGGTCGTCGGGGCCGCATCCGGCATTTTCCAGGCGGCTTCGCGACGCCGGCTTCGAGGTGAATGAAGTCGCCCTGCGCGCCACCACCCAGCGCAGCGGCGCGCGCCATCTCATCTGGTTCGCGACCAGGAAGGCTTAATCGACTTCGTCGGTCCAGACCTTGAAGCTCACCAGCGTGTTCGGTCCGAAGGTCTGCGTGATCGGCACGTCGGACGCGTCGCGGCCCTGTGCGATCAGCACCCGGCCGATCCGCGGAATGTTGTTGCGGGCGTCGAAGGTGTGCCAGTGACCGCCGAGATAGACCTCGAACCAGCCGGCGAAATCTCCGGCGGCCCAGGGCTTGGGCATGCCGATGTCGCCGAGATAGCCGGTGCAATATCGCGCCGGAATATTCATGCAGCGGCAGAAGGTGATGGCGAGGTGGGCATAGTCGCGGCAGACCCCCTTGCCCTCGTTGAATACTTCCCATGCCGTCATGGTGGCGCGGGCGTGCTCATAGCCGAACGCGATGTGGTTGTGAACGAAATCGCAGATCGCCTGAACCCGCGCCCAACCCGGCGCAGTCTTCTCGAACAGCTTCCAGGCCACGTCGGAAAGACGGTCGGTTTCGCAATAGCGGCTGCCGAGCAGATAGACCAGGGTCTCCGCCGGCAGATCTTCCACCGCATGTTGAGAAGCCGACGGCACGATCGGGTCGGGCAAGCCGCTGTCGCGGACCATTCCGTCGGCCGCCAGCCGCACGCGGCCGGCCGGCGCGACGATGCGGCTGCACCAGTTGCCGAAGCCGTCGCGATAGGGCGTGATGTCGACCGACGGGCTGACGGTCAGAAAATCGGGAATCAGGACGTCGGACGCCCGCGTGAAATGGGCACCCAACACCATGATCATCGGCGTGGGTTGCGGAAAGTCGTAAATCATCTCGTACCCGACGCGTATCTTCAACGAAATACCCCGATGCCATTGTTATCTGAAATTTGCCCGGCACCGGCCGCACGATCAACGTGTCGCCTGAAGCTGGCGGCCGCCGGTCGGCGCGGAATCAGTCCGGTTCGCTGACCCATTCAAAAATTCCGGTTGCCTTGACAAAATGGCTACCAAATCCGTCGAATACAAGCCGCCGCGGCGCAATTTCGCCCAAACCGCGCGAAACCAATGGCTAATCGGGCCGAAAGCGCGCACGCTTGAAGCATGTTCAGGCATGCGGGTTCTTCGCCGCAAATTCACGCAGGCAACCGGTCATGACCACGCGCTCGCGACGCGAAACGCTCACCTTCAGGCAGCCCTTTCGGATCAATGGCATCGACCGCCTGCTGGCGGCAGGCGACTACGAGGTCGTCACCGATGAGGAGATGATTGAAGGTCTTTCTTTTCCGTGCTTTCGGCGCGTGGCGACCATGATCATGGTGCCGGGAGCGCCGCCGCGCGGTTCGTCGACGGAGATGATCTCCATCAGCCCGGTCGACCTGTCCGATGCGCAGCGCAACGACGCGATCGCGTCCCGTGAGTAGCAATCCGGTCGATCTCGACACGCGATGCGGGAGCAGCATTATCGCCAAGGCCATAACCCCCGGGATCGAGCGTCGTTCCGTCGCGGCATGGCCTTTTTTGATTTAGCTCGCTATTTGTCCGCGATAGGCGCAGCAATGGTCCATACGCACGACGCCAGTCGGCAATGACTGAGTGATATGGCGTCGGCCTCCGAGCAAGGCCGCCCACCAATGGCTGTCGCGGCGACTACATACGTCGTTCGGCAACCGCCCCCAGGTCGATCCTTCATCGGCTCCCTCGAGCAAGAGTAAAGTTGCCTATGCTAGCGGGTTCAATCGAGGTGCCGAACGTCCTCATCGTCGAGGACGAGATGATGCTGCGCATGCGTGCTGTCGATATCGTGGAGGATGCCGGATTTCACTCCGTCGAAGCCATCAATGCCGACGAGGCGATGTCCATTCTCGAGTCCCGCTCGGATATATCCCTGCTGTTTACCGACATTCAAATGCCCGGCAGCATGGACGGCCTGAAGCTGGCGCACACGGTGCACGACCGCTGGCCCGGCATCAAGATCATCCTGGTTTCCGGCCAGGTGAAACCGTCCGACGCGGAACGGCCGGTCGACAGCCGCTTCTTTGGCAAACCGCTGGGTGTGCAGCAAATGATCACCGAATTGCAGTCGATGGTGGGGAAGCGGGCCTTGAAGCTCGTTCCAAAAGCAATCGTTCCGTCGGTGGACGAGATGGCCGATACGGCAGCGCCAATCGAGTCGTTGCCGCTTTCCGCTCACGAGGCGGTGTTGTCGGCGGAGAACGACGGTCTTCGCGTCCTGCTCGAACAAGCCGGCATCGACGCCAAGGCGCTGCTG
>JAYSPJ010000926.1:0-5855 GCA_043722155.1 Bradyrhizobium sp. | reverse complement strand
GCGCTGCACCCGCGGTCTCGTGTGCAAATTGCACGAGTAAAAAACGCACACGAGCATACAGGGCAGCGGAGAACATCCGACATTCCCTGCGCAATGGTTCTACGGCTTATCTCGCGCTCACCCCGGAGTATCGGGCTCTTCTCGCCTCCGTCGCCTGCGGATAGCTGGCTCGTCCGCGCCCGGTCGGGCCGACTTGCCTTCCGCAGACTTGACGCCGACCACTGAGGCGTCAGGTCCACACGGTTTTGCCGTACGCTTCGGCACCGCTCGTCAGCACGCCCACGGACCGCTCACGGAGTTTATCCCGCCCTGCAAATCCCATCGCACGCACGATGCCGCCGCGTCCACCGCATCCCATCCCAACGTTCGGTAACGATGGCCAACGCCCCTTCCTTGGGGACAGGATGGCGGGAGTCGTAAAAGTGATTTGCCCGACAGCGAAAGCAAAATTTTACCCGACGGGTTAATTTGCCGCAGGGGCCGGTAACGCAACTTTGCTTCACGTTGAACCTTCAGCCCGCTGGATGCCACTAAGGGTGCGCTGCATGAGGGCGATTTCCCCGCTCCAGGTGGCGCGGAGTTTCCACGTGACGAATGCTGTCAGACAATCCCGCCGGCTCGGCATCATCGGAAGCGCAGTCGGCCTGCTGGCGCTGCTGGTCTCGGCGCTGACCTACCTGTTGCCGGACGCGCTGCTTGATAGGCCGGTCTATCCGGTGACCGAAGTGGCCGGCAAGAAGGACGCCGAGCATCTGATCTTCCGTATCAAACGGCTTGAAATCAAATCCCGCGAGGCGCCCGCGCAGCGTCCGGCCGGCACCACCTGGGAACAGGCACTTTCAACGGCCGCGGTCGTGCTGGGCCTGCTCGGCATCACATTTTCGGTGTTTGCCGTCATGTTTCGCGAAGAGAAACTGCCGGCGGGGATCGCGGCCACCCTCGGCGCCGCCGCCATCGCGGTGCAGGTATGGTGGGTTGTGGTCGTCGTGGTGCTCGCGATGGTGATCGCCAACGCCTTTCTGTCCTTCCTGTCTTGAGATGCGTCAGGCCAGATGCAACTCGCGCGTCGCGATCAAGTCCCGGATCGATTTCGCTATCGGGACGGGGCGATGGGTCTGCTGGTCGGTATAGACCCACACGATCTCGCCAGTCACCAGCGCGTCAATGCCGCCCTTCGGAAAGATGGCGAGTTCGAAGGTGAGGCTCGAATGGCCGATCCGCGCCACCCGCGCGCCGACCTCGAGTTCCCAGTCGAACAGAACCGGCGCCTTGTATTCGATCAGCGACTTGACGACATGGAAGTCGAGGCCGGTCTCCTTGGCGTCGGCATACTGATCGTAGCCCAGCGCGCGGAAGTACTCGGTGATGGTGGTGTCGAAATAGGTCAGGTAGTGCGCGTTGAACACCACGCCCTGGCCGTCGATCTCGGAATAGCGCACCCGGAACGGGTGGAAGAACCAGAATTGCTCGCGTGACATGAATCCTCGTCCAATCTTCTTGCGTGTTGATCCGCCTCAAAGCAGGCCACCGAAACCGTTATCTCGGTGACTTGTGCCTTCTATGACTTCCGGCTTATGCGACTCTTGAACGGATCGAAGACAGCGACCCCGGCAGGCTCGAAATCCGTTACGTTGCGCGTCACTACCGTGAGCCCGTGTTCCAGCGCTGTGGCCGCAATCATGAGATCGGCGCTGTCATTGCCCAGAGCCGCGCTCAGGGCGCCCCAACGTCGCGCCGCCCGCAAGTCGAATGGCAGCACCCGTTCGCCGTACAGGTCCAGCACGCGATCGAGCCAGGCCGCAAGTGCGTCGGCAAAAGCCGGATCCGCAATGCGCTGTCGCGCAATACCGCGCTCAATTTCGCCGATGCTGATGACGCTGAGGAAGAGATCGGCCGTTCGCTGCCGCTCGAACCACGCCACCACCACCGGATCGCGCTGCCGCCTGCGCAGTTCCGATAGCGTGACGGTATCGATCAGGAACATCAGAGCTTGAGATCACGCATCCGCACCTTGTCGCGCGGAAATTCGCCGTCATCCTGCGGCATGGCGAGTAGCAGATCGGCAAATGACGGCGCCTGCGCGCGTTCGAGGCGCCGCAGGCGGTCATATTCAGCCACACCGACCACGACGACAGCGGGCTTGCCGTGCTTGGTGACCGTCTGCGGCGCGCGCCGCGCGGCCTCGACGACCTCGCTGAACCGGTTCTTGGCGTCCTGCACCGACCAATTGCGCGGGGCCATGCCTTCATTCTTTCTGGCTATAATTTCTAGCTAGAATATGACAACAATCGCCCGCGGTCAAGGCACGGTCAGAAACAGCTGATGGCCGAACAGCAGCACCATTCCCGCCGCGCCGAATTCGATGCCGCGAACACGCGGCCCAGCCGCTATCTTGTCCAAATATCAGCGGTGCTTTCGGCCTTGTTCCGCGGCAAGCTCAGAGCGACAGGCCCTTTCCAATGTCGGCAAATCGGCTCGCGCCAGCTTCCACAGGACGGCTCCGGCTATGCTCTCGTAGTTGTGGCGCAGTACGTTGCCAATCCCCGCAACTTTCTGCCAAGGGATTTCCGGATTGCGTGCTTTCAGGTCATCCGAAAGGTGACGACTGGCTTCGGAAATGATCTCAACGCCGCGTTCGACGAGCCACTGCCGCTGCCAATCGTTTTCGAATGCTTCGAGCGATACATTCGCCAATACGCCATTGACGCGTTCAATCGCCTCGATGATGTCCGTCAAGCGAGGGATGAGCGACCGTGCAGCCACTAAAACACGCGGACGGCTGTTGCTTCTATCGCTTCCCGGAGCGTCTTGTGCAGACTGTCGCGCGTCATGATGTCCGTCTTGCGGCCGAGGATATTTGCGGCGCATTCCTTGACGTCCATCAGCTCATACACGCCGAGCTTGCCCTTTTGATAGTCGAAAAAGAGGTCCACGTCGGAATCGTGTTTGGCTTCGCCACGCGCCGTCGAGCCGAACATGTAAAGACGTTCGACGCCAAGCCGCTTCAAGTCGGCTTCGTGCTGCTGCAATCGGCTGATGGCTTCGTCACGTTCCATAGCAATATTGTAGCAAATCCGAGCGGCTGGTTCCACGTCTTTCGGTTTCTACAGACAGGTCACCCGCTCGGCGGCGAGATAACCGAACAAGAGGCCGACACCAAACAGCAGCACCAGTCCGGCGGCGCCGAATTCGATGCCGCGCATGACCAGCGCGCCGCCGCCCTCGCTGCCGCCGCTCAGGCGCCGCGCCAGGTCTTTTGCCGACACCGCGATGACGGCGATGGTCGCCACCGTAATCGCGGTGCCGAGCCCCATGACAAAAGTCGCGGCGATGCCGGCCCAGAACAACCCCTGCGCCAGCGAAAACACCAGCACCAGGATGGCGCCCGAGCACGGCCGGATGCCGACGGTCAGGATCGCGCCAAAGCCGCGCCGCCAGCCGCCGGGACCGGCGAGTTCGCTCGGGACCGGACCGTGGGAGTGTCCGCAATGCTCGTCATGGACGTGGCCGGGATCATGATCGTGGTGGTGGCCGTGGTCATGAGGGTGATGGTCGTGGGAATGGCCATGATCGTGGCCGTGGTGATGCGCGGCGGCCGCGATCGCAGGCACCGGCGCCCGCGCCTGCAACGCGCGCATGAAGCCGCCGCCCTTGGTCCAGACCAGCCGGGCACCGAACGCCGCGATCAGGGCGTAGCTGGCGATCTCGATCACACGCTCCGTCCCGCACATGGTTTTGGCGGTGGCGTTGAGCAGCCAGGCGCAAACCCCGACAATCAGGACGGCGACCAGCGACTGCATCAGCGCGGAGGCGAACGACAGCACGATGCCGCGCCGGGCGGTCTCCTGGTTGGCAACCAGGTAGGACGAGATCACCGCCTTGCCGTGGCCGGGGCCGGCGGCGTGGAAGATGCCGTAGGCGAAGGAGATCGCGAGCAGGGTCCAGACCGCCGAGCCGTCGGATTTCGCGGCGCGGATGGTCGCGGACATCTCGCGGTAGAATTCCGACTGTTTTGCCAATATCCAGCCGACGATGCCGCCGGCCTGCGGTTCGGGAGCGCGCTTCGGCGCGCCAAACGGCGTCTGCGCCAACGCCAGATGCACGAGCGCGTCGAGCATCCATATGCCGGCCAGCGCCACGGCGCCGATCATCAGGCCGCGCGCGAGACGCGAACGGGATCCGTGCCTCACGGACACTGCACCGAGATCTTGTTGGCGAACATCGCGCCGTAGTTCGAGTTATCGCCGCTGGCGAAACTGTCCTCGTTGAGCTTTTGCGCGGTGGCGGCGGTGCCGTCATTCGGCCGCTGGAACTTCATCTGGCAGGCGGCAGGCGCCCCGACCAGCTTGATCGGGTCCTTGTCGTCATACTTGAAATCGATGAAATAGGCGGGATCGAACACCTCCAGCGCCAGCGCCTTCGGCTTTACCGGCGTCTTCAGCGGCAGCGTGAAATGCAGCGTCAGCGCGCCATCCTTGTGTTCGAGGAAGTAGTCGACCGGCTCCAGGAATTTCTCCTTCTTGCCGTCGGCCCTGGCGAAGGTGAAGAAGGCGAATTCCTTCAGCGATTCGACATTGGTCTGCGCCAGCGGCGCCAGCTCCTCGCGGCTGTAGACGCCCTTCACCTTGGTCTCGATGCCCTGCAGCGCGTAGGTCGAGAACATGTCGTCGAAGGTCCAGGCGTGGCGCACGCCGGTCATCGAGCCGTCGGCGGCATAGATCACTTGGCTGGAGGCGGTGATCCAGACGTGGGGATGGGCCTGCGCCGGCGTTACGCCCGGGACGATTGATCCGGCCAGCAGCAGCAGAACCAGCAAACCTAGTTTCATCTTGTTCACCTCATGCCGCCTTGGGTGTTTCAAGCAGCCCGCGGCGGCGCAGCAGCGCGTCCGGCTCCGGCTCACGACCGCGGAACGCGATATAGGCATCTTCCGGATCGCGCGAGCCGCCGGAGGAATAGATGTCATCGTGCAGCCGTTTGGCCACTTTGGGATCGAAAATATCGCCGGCTTCCTCGAAGGCGCCGAACGCGTCGGCGTCCATCACCTCGGACCACATGTAGCTATAATAACCCGACGCATAATGATCGCCGGAAAAAATATGGCCGAACTGCGTCGGCCGGTGCCGCAGCGCGATTTCCGCGGGCATCCCGATCTTCTCCAGCTCAGTTCGTTCGAACGCCCGCACATCCGGGATCGCGGAGGCCGGCTGGGTGTGGAATTCCAGATCGACCAGCGCCGAGGAGACGAACTCCACGGTGGCAAAACCCTGGTTGAATTTTCGCGCGGCGATGAAGCGTTTCAGAAGATCGTCGGGCAGCGGCTCGCCGGTCTGGTAGTGCCGGGCAAACTGCCGCAGCACCTGCGGCTGCTCCTGCCAGTGCTCGTAAAGCTGCGACGGCAGCTCGACGAAATCGGTGAACACGCTGGTGCCCGACAGCGAGGGATAGGTCACGTCGGACAGCATCCCGTGCAGGGCGTGGCCGAATTCGTGAAACAGCGTCCGGGCGTCGTCCGGCGACAGCAGCGACGGCTCCCCGTCGGCGCCCCTGGAGAAATTGCAGACATTGATGATCAAGGGCGCGACCTCGCCATCGAGCTTCTGCTGGTCGCGCAGCGAGGTCATCCAGGCGCCGGAACGTTTCGAAGGCCTGGCGAAGTAGTCGCCGTAGAACAGCGCCTTGTGCTTGCCCGCGGTGTCCTTCACCTCCCAGACCCGCACGTCCGGATGCCAGGCCGGGATATCCTTGCGCTCGCTGAAGGTGACGCCGAACAGGCGGGTCGCGCAGTCGAAGGCGGCGTCGATCATGTGGTCGAGCGAGAGGTAGGGTTTTATGGCGGCGTCGTCGAAATTGGC
>JAYSPJ010000925.1:0-2186 GCA_043722155.1 Bradyrhizobium sp. | reverse complement strand
GGCGCCATGGCAGCGTTGCTCGGTCTCGATTATGAGGCGGTGGTGGCGGTTGCGAGCGAGGCGGCTCAGGGCCAGGTCTGCCAGGCCGCCAACGACAATGGCGGCGGGCAGGTCGTGGTCTCCGGCGACAAGGCGGCGGTTGAGCGCGCGCTCGAGATCGCCAAGACCAAGGGCGCCAAGCGCGCCATGCTGCTGCCGGTGTCCGCACCGTTCCACTGCAAGCTGATGCAGCCCGCCGCCGACGCGATGGCGAAAGCATTGGCAGAAGTGACAATCAAGGCACCGGCTTCGCCGCTGGTGTCGAATGTGCTGGCCTCCGCGATCACCGATCCCGACGAGATCCGCCGCCGTCTGATCGAGCAGGTCACGGGAACCGTGCGCTGGCGCGAGTCGGTGGCGTATATGGCCGGCCATGGCGTCACCAGGTTCTTCGAGATCGGCGCCGGCAAGGTGCTGAGCGGGCTGGTCAAGCGCATCGCCGACGGCGCGGTCGGAATTTCAGTGGGCGGGCCGAACGATATTGCTTCGGCGAAAGACGCGCTTGCCGCCGCGCAGACAGTTTAGAGGAGATATCGATGTTCGACTTGACTGGCAGGACGGCGCTCGTCACCGGCGCGACCGGCGGCATCGGTAACGCGATCGCGCAGGCGTTGCATGCACAGGGCGCGACGGTGGCGATTTCCGGAACGCGGCGTGAGGTGCTGGATACGCTCGCCGGCAAATTGGGCGAGCGCGTTCATGTGCTGCCCTGCAACCTCTCCGACAGCGCCGAGGTCGAGGCGCTGGTGCCCGCGGCCGAGGCGGCGATGGGCCAGGTCGATATCCTCGTCGCCAATGCCGGCATCACCAGGGACAATCTGTTCGTGCAATTGCGCGACGAGGACTGGGACGAGGTTATCAAGGTCAATCTGACCTCGACCTTTCGCCTCGCCCGGGCCGCGACCAAGCTGATGATGCGCAAGCGTTTCGGCCGCATCATCGCGATCACCTCGATCGTCGGCGTCACCGGCAATCCGGGTCAGGGCAATTACACCGCGTCGAAGGCGGGGCTGATCGGCATGATCAAGACGCTGGGGGCGGAATATGCCAAGCGCAACGTCACCGCAAACTGCATTGCGCCGGGATTTATCAAGACGCCGATGACCGATGCGCTCAACGACAAGCAGCGCGAAACCATCCTGTCGAAAGTTCCTGCGGCGCGGCTGGGAACGCCCGAAGACATCGCCGCGGCGGCGGTCTATCTCGCCTCCAACGAAGCCGCATACGTGACCGGACAGACGATTCACGTCAATGGCGGAATGGCCATGTTTTGAACCGGTTACCGGGCCTTTCGCGCGGCGGGGGCGGTTTCCGGCTGTCATCGAGGCTTATAGTCAAGGCTTGGGAAGTATGATAACCGAACCAGCAACGGATGGGCAAAGAACGCCATTGCAAGAATTTGAATCCCTGTATATTGGCGGGGCGGAGCCTGCCGTCGTTCGCCGGGCCTTTGTCTGACATGACGGGCAAATCAAGACTATGCGCGATTGCGAAGGAAGTTTAACGACCACGATGGCTCGTAGCGTCTTGGGGACGACGGGTCGAATGGAACAAGCACGAGGTTGAACGATGAGTGAGATTGGCGAGCGAGTTAAGAAGATTGTGGTCGAACACCTTGGTGTTGAACCCGAAAAAGTGGTCGATGCCGCGAGCTTCATTGACGACCTCGGCGCGGACAGCCTCGATACCGTCGAGCTGGTGATGGCGTTCGAAGAAGAATTCGGTTGCGAAATTCCCGACGACGCCGCAGAGACGATTTTGACTGTCGGCGACGCCACAAAATTTCTTGAAAAAAACGCGAAGAGCTGACGCCCCGCGCGGTGCTGACGAAGCCGGACGGGCCGCGGTCGAGCGGTCCACCGGTTTCTTGTTGTGGGCCGTGAATTCTGGGCTGGAGTGCTGGATATGAGGCGGGTTGTCGTCACGGGCCTCGGCATGGTTACGCCACTCGGCTGTGGCGTAGAGCCGACCTGGAAGCGCATCCTCAACAGCGAGAGCGGAGCCAGGAAGATCGACACGTTCGACGTGTCCGATCTGACCAGCCGGATCGCCTGCGTGATTCCGCGCGGCGACGGCAGCGGCGGCACCTTCAACCCCGACCAGTGGATGGAGCCGAAGGATCAGCGCAAGGTCGACGATTTCATCAT
>JAYSPJ010000924.1:0-1969 GCA_043722155.1 Bradyrhizobium sp. | reverse complement strand
CGCATTGCAGCCCTCGGCGGCTTGCAGACCTTTACCGGCTGGAACGGCCCGATGCTGACCGACTCCGGCGGCTTCCAGGTGATGTCGCTGTCCGAGCTGCGCAAGGTCACGGAGAACGCGGTGACCTTTCGCTCGCATCTCGACGGCGCCAAGGTCGAATTGTCGCCCGAACGCTCGATCGAGGTGCAGCGGCTGCTCGGCTCCGATATCGCCATGCAGATGGACGAATGCATCCGCCTTCCGGCGGAGCGCGTCGATATCGAACGCGCGATGCAACTCTCGTTGCGCTGGGCCGAGCGCAGCAAGCGCGCCTTCGAGAGCGCCCCCCCGGGATACCTGCTGTTCGGCATCGCGCAGGGCGGCGACGTGCCCGAACTTCGGCAGGCCAGCGCCAGGGGGCTCGTCGAGATCGGTTTTCATGGCTATGCGATCGGCGGCCTCGCGGTCGGCGAGCCGCAGGCGGTGATGCTGGCCATGATCGAGGAGGTGGCGCCGATCCTGCCAACGGACCGTCCGCGATATCTGATGGGGGTCGGCACGCCCGAGGACATGCTGGAGGCGGTGGCGCGCGGCATCGACATGTTCGATTGCGTGATGCCGACCCGCAACGGGCGCCACGGGGTGGCGTTCACGCGATTCGGTCAGGTCAATCTGCGCAACGCTCGCCACGCCGACGATCCGCGGCCGCTGGACGACGAAAGCGCGTGGCCATCGACGCGCGACTGCGCGCGCGCCTATCTGCATCATCTGGTCAAGTCGGGCGAGACCTTGGGCGCGATGCTGCTGTCGGAAATCAATATCGCTTATTACCAGCGCCTGATGCACAACATCCGCGCCGCGGTTTCGAACGGGACGTTTGCGGATTTTCGCGAGCGCACCCGCGCCGATTGGGCGCGCGGCGACATCGCACCGCGCTGAAAGCGTCGAGGCCTCAGTTGCAGGCGAACCGCTTGAGCGAATGCCTGGTGACGAAGCCATAGCCGCAGCTATCGCAGGTCCAGAGATAGCTGATGACGTTTTCCGACAGGTAGGCGGAGCCTTCCGCGGCTACCATGGAATCGGCGCAAACAGGGCAGGTCGGTAAATCGCACCCGCGGGGGCTTGGGTTGGACGCGACGGTCGACATGACTTCAGCAACTGCTGGCATCGTGACCTCCTTGCGATCTGAACCTAAACTTCAGCATACACTGATTTCTTTGACGTTGTCGCAACACAAATGCGTTGCTTTTGCGATATTTGGCGACGTTCCAATTTTGCATTGCAGCGAAATTGCATCGCGCGGATTCTGACTTGCGCGTTGCCACAACCTGTCCGTAATGATGGAAGAGCTTCAAAATTCACGCAGATTGCCGCCACAGGAGTTTTGTCATGGACGCGCCGTCACCCACCAGTGCAGTGCACCGTCCCGGCCGGGGCCGGGTTTTCGACTCGATCGTCGACGCGGTCGGCGATACCCCGATCGTCCGTTTGCGCAAACTGCCGCAAGCGCACGGGGTGCACGCGACCATCCTGGCCAAACTGGAGTATTTCAATCCCGCCGCCAGCGTGAAGGACCGTATCGGGGCGGCGATGATCATCGCGATGGAAAAGGCCGGCCTGATCAATGCCGATACCGTGCTGATCGAGCCTACTTCCGGCAATACCGGGATCGCGCTCGCCTTCGTCGCGGCGTCGCGCGGCTACCGGCTGAAGCTGGTGATGCCGGATTCGATGTCGATCGAGCGCCGCAAGATGCTGGCGTTCCTCGGCGCCGAGATCGTGCTGACGCCGGCGGCGCAGGGCATGAAGGGCTCGATCGCGACCGCGGAGGAGCTGGTGCGCACCACGCCGAATGCGGTGATGCCGCAGCAGTTCAAGAACCTCGCCAACCCCGAAATTCACCGCCGTACCACCGCGGAGGAAATCTGGAACGACACCGGCGGCAATATCGACTATTTCGTCGCCGGCGTCGGCACCGGGGGCACCATCA
>JAYSPJ010000923.1:0-1697 GCA_043722155.1 Bradyrhizobium sp. | reverse complement strand
GCCATCCAAAATTGTCGTGTCCGCATCTGGCTCACGTCTCGCCCGTCCTCGTCGACCTCTGCGACCCACGTTAGCGTGCCCGCCGAAACATCAAAGCCTCTCGCCGGGTCGAAAGGTCCAGCGAACGGGCCGGGCGATTGCGGCGGCGCGGGGCGATGATAGGGTGAGGCATGGCAAGCCCGTTCGATCCCCGCGACCCTGCCGATGTCACGGCGCTGGTTCGCGCCTATCCCTTATGCTGGCTCGTCTCGGGCGGCGAGGACAAGCGGCGCGCCACGCCCCTGCCGCTCCTTCCCGAGGTCGACGACGACGGCGGCGTGAGATCGCTGTTCGGCCACATTGCCCTCAACAACCCGCAGCGCGCCGAGCTCGAGCAGGACCCCCGCGCCACCATCCTCTGCATGGGGCCGCAGGGCTATATCGCGCCCCGCCTTGTCTCCAACCCGACCTGGGGCCCGACCTGGAACTATGCCGTCGCGCGCTTCGAGGTCGACATCAGCTTCGTGCCCGACGAAACCGACGAGGCCCTGTCGCGGCTTGCGGCGACGCTCGAGGCGGGAACCGACGATCCTTGGACACCCGACCGGATGGGCGCTCGATACGAGCAACTGGCGAAATTTATCGTCGCCTTCCGGGCGGTGGTGAGGGCCGCGCATCCGCGGTTCAAGCTGGGGCAAGACGAAAGCGCCGGGACGTTCGAGGAGATTGTCACCAACCACGATGATGCGAACCTCACCCAATGGATGCGGCGCGCCCGCGACTGACCATCGGCCCTCGCCCGACGATGCGCGGCCCGAAACAGCATGGGCATCGCGCCGGCGAGGACTAGCTTTCGATTGGTCTTATCTGGAGTAGGGCATGGCAGGATCAGGTCGGCTGTTCATCCGCAAGCCGCTCGAAGACGTTCGGGTCGACGGCGAGCGCCACGGGCTGGTCCGAGCGCTGGGGCCGGTGCAGCTGACGATGATCGGCATCGGCTGCATCATCGGCGCCGGCGTCTACGTCATGACCGGCACGGCCGCATCGAACTACGCCGGCCCGGCGGTGGTGCTGTCGTTCGCCTTTGCCGGCATCGCCTGCGTGTTCACCGCGCTTTGCTACGGCGAGCTATCGTCGACCCTGCCCGTCGCGGGAGCGTCCTACAGCTATGCCTATGCCGCACTGGGCGAGGTTTATGCGTGGATCCTCGCGTGGATGTTATCGCTCGAGCTCGGTCTTGCGGGTTCCGCGCTGGCAGTCGGGGTGTCGGGCTATCTGCTCAGCCTACTCGGCGATTTCGGGATCAGCGTCCCGGCGGCCATCTCGAGCCCGCTGATCCAAGCCGTGCCGGGGGCGCACGGCGCGCGGTTCATGGTCGGCGGGGGAGTCAACCTCGTCGCCGCTGGCGCGGTTGCGCTGTTCGCGATCGTCCTCATCCGCGGCGTCTCGCATTCGGCGCGGCTGAACGCGGCGATGGTCGCGGTCAAGATCGGCGTGCTGATCGCCTTCGTCATCATCGGTGCGCCGCATGTCCACACCGCCAACTGGCACCCCTTCATGCCCGCCAACCAGGGCGGTTTCGCTTATGGCTGGCCCGGCGTGTTCCGTGGCGCATCGATCCTGTTCTTCGCCTACCTAGGCTTCGAGGCGGTGGCGACCGCGGCGCTCGAAGCGAAGGAGCCGCAGCGCGACATCCCGATCGGCATTCTGGGCTCGCT
>JAYSPJ010000922.1:0-5007 GCA_043722155.1 Bradyrhizobium sp. | reverse complement strand
TGGCAGCGGATGTTGTCGGGGCGCCGGCTCGATCTGATCAACCCCTCGCCGCTGGATATCGAGATCGCCGATATCGCCCACGGCCTCGCCCGCGTCGCGCGCTGGAACGGGCAGACCGGCGGCGCACATATCTTCTCGGTGGCCCAGCACACGCTGCTGGTCGAAGCCGTGCTGCGCCACCAAAAACCGCGGATCGATATCAGCTTCCGGCTCGCGGCATTACTGCACGATGCGCCGGAATATGTCATCGGCGACATGATCTCGCCGTTCAAGGCGGTGCTCGGTGGCGACTACAAGGTGGTGGAAAAGCGGCTGTTGGCCGCGATCCATATCCGCTTCGGACTGCCGCCCGAGCTGGCGGACGACATCACGCAGGCGATCAAGGCCGCCGACCGGGGTGCGGCCTATCTGGAGGCGACCGGGCTTGCCGGTTTCGCGGAAGGAGAAGCCAAACGGCTGTTCAGCCGCGATCCCGGCCTGCCGCCGGCGATGCAGCAGGACTATCTGACGCCGTGGACCGCGGCCAGGGCCGAGAAACGGTTTTTGGCGCGGTTTGCGGCCTTGCAAACTTCGTAGCCGTAGGGTGGGCAAAGCGAAGCGTGCCCACCATGGCATCAAGGTGGTGGGCACGGCGCAAGAGCGCCTTTGCCCACCCTACGGACTACGTACTATAATCTCAACGACAAGAAGGACCGCCATGATTCACGTTTGCTCGCTTGCCGCACTTCCCGACACCGTCAAGGCCACCGGCGCCAGCCACGTCCTCACGGTGATGGCCAATGTCGATCAGGTGCAGCGGCCGGAGTCGGTGCTGCCGGCCAACCATCTGAGAGTCCAGATGGACGACATCACCGAGCACATGGACGGTTTTCTGGCGCCGTCGGATTCGCATATCGAGCAGGTGCTGAATTTCGTGCGCGGCTGGGACCGCAACGCGCCGCTGGTAATTCACTGCTATGCCGGCATCAGCCGCTCGACCGCCAGCGCCTTCGCCGCCGCCTGTCTGCTCAATCCGCATCGCGACGAGATTTCGATCGCGCGGCAAATTCGCGCCGCCTCCCCGATCGCGTCGCCGAACCGGCTGATCGTCAGCCTGGCGGACCGGGCTTTGGGGCGCGAAGGCCGGATGCTGCAGGCGCTCGACCAGATGGGCCCGGGCAGCATGCTGGTCGAAGGCCGGCCGTTCCGCATCGATCTCGAATGATGCCCGCAAGCGGCGCCGGAGTCTCGCCACTGCGATCGCCCGGTCGCGCGCCGGGCTGCAAATCGTCCGTGGTCTTTGAACTTCTGCAGCCCGAACTGACACTCACTGAATTGCAGCGGACCGTGAAAACGATCTCGGGGCGGTATTCGCGCAAGCAGATTTTCCGCCGGCTGGCGTAAGCCGGGCGCCCTGGGCGAACCGACCAGCGTGATGTGGACACAGACTGAAAATTTATCGCGATAAGCCCCGACACCGGCCGATCGCCTGGAGACCAGATGTTCGATTTGCCGTTCGACTTCTTTTCGCTGGTGATTGCCATCGTCGCACTCATCGTCGCCCGCAAGGCCTTCAATCAGGTCGCCGTCCTGCGCGCCCGGCTCGATGCGCTTGAAGTGTCGGCGCCGGTGGCGAGGGCAACGGCTGTACCGCCGCCGCTGCCCGTCGGTGAAGCTCCGGTCGCGCCATCGGCGTCGGACCAAATCAGGATTGAAACCACCGAAGAGGAGGCGCCGTCGATTCAGCCCGCAGCGGCGGCGCAGCCAGCCTCGGAAATGCCCGCGCCACCGCCGCTTCCGCCGGCGCAACCCGGCTTCGAGGAGCGCATCGGCACCCGCTGGGTGGTCTGGGTCGGCGGCCTGACGCTGGCGCTCGGCGGCTTCTTCATGGTGCGCTATTCGATCGAGGCCGGGCTGCTCGGTCCCGGCGTGCGCACCATGCTCGGCGGCCTGTTCGCGCTGACGCTACTGGCTGCCGGCGAATGGACCCAGCGCAAGGAAAGCATTTCGGCAATGGAAGCGCTGCCGATCGCCAATATCCCGGCGATCCTCACCGCCGCCGGAACCGCCGTGGCGTTCGCAACGGTTTATGCCGCCTATGCGCTGTACGAATTTCTGGCGCCGGCGACCGCGTTCGTTCTGCTGGGCATGGTGGCGCTGGGCACGCTCGCCGCGGCGCTGCTGCACGGACCGGCGCTGGCTGGCCTCGGCATCGCCGCTGCCTTCGCCACGCCTATTCTGGTTTCTTCCAGCAAACCGGATTTCTGGGCGCTCTATATCTATCTTGCCATCGTCACCGCGGCGGCGTTCGGGCTGGCGCGGGTCCGGTTGTGGCGCTGGCTCGCGGTCACCACCATCGTGTTCGCGCTGCTCTGGACCTTGCCCTGCCTGCAATGCGGGCCGTCGATGGTCGGGCCGCACGCGTTCCACGTGATATCCGGATTCATCCTCGCCGCGCTGCTCGTGGTGTGCGGGTTCATGTTCGGGCCGCCCGCCGACGAGGGGGAGGTCGAGCCGTTCTCGTCCGGTTCGCTCGCCATCTATTTGCTGGGCGCAACCCTGATCGTACTGAACAGCGCGCATGCCGACACCGCCATCGTCGTGTTCGCGATCCTGGTGGCCGGCACGCTGTTCGTCGCATGGCGCGCGGAAGCGGCCGCGGGCGCGGTCGGCGCCGCCGCCGCGCTGGTCTTCGTGGTGTTTGCCGAATGGGCGGTCCGCGGCAATCCGGACATGCTGGTGCTGCCGGGGGGGCCGCTGCCGGGCATCGGTCCCGCCGCCACCGACAGCGCCGTCATGCTGCATCTCGTTACCGCGGCGATTTTCGCCGCAGGGTTCGGTGTCGTCGGATTTCTGGCGCAGGGCCGCTCGACCAGCGCCTTTATCCCGGTGGTATGGTCGGCCGCGGCCGTGTTGACGCCGCTGGCGCTGCTGATCGCGCTCTACGCCCGCATCGCGCATCTCGATCGCTCGATCCCCTTCGCCATTCTGGCCGTGGTGCTGGCGGCCGCGTTCGGCGCCGCGACCGAAATCCTGACGAAACGCGACGACCGGCCGGGCCTTCCGGTTTCGATCGCGCTGTTCGCCACCGGAGCGCTGGCGGCGCTGGCGCTGGCGCTGACCTTTGCGCTCGAGAAGGGCTGGCTCACCATCGCGCTGGCGCTGATGTCTGCCGGCACCGCATGGATCTCGCTGCAGCGGCCGATACCGTTCCTGCGTTCGCTCGCAGCCATTCTGGCCGGCATCGTGGTGCTGCGGATCGGCTACGAGCCGCGCATCGTCGGCGATGCGGTCGGCGCCACGCCGATCTTCAACTGGCTGCTGTGGGGCTACGGCATTCCAGCGCTGTCGTTCTGGGCGGCCAGCGTCTTCCTGCGCCGCCGCGGCGACGACGCGCCGCTGCGGACGGTGGAAGCGGCGGCGATTCTGTTCACGGTGCTGCTGGTGTTCATGGAAATTCGCCATACCGTCAACGGCGGCGATGTTTACCGCAATACCGCAGGCCTTACCGAAGTGGCGCTGCAGGTGTGCGCGGCACTGGCGATGGCGATCGGGCTGGAGCGGCTACGGATCCGCACCGGCAGCATCGTCCATAACGTCGCTGCGATCGTGCTCACGCTGTTTGCGGGCGCCGCCACCGCGATCGGCCTGATGATGCTGGAGACGCCGATCCTGTGGCCGAGCGATGTCGGCGGCGTATTCTTCAACCTGCTGCTGCTCGGCTATGCCCTGCCCGCGGTGCTGGCACTGCTGTTGTCTTACGCGGCGGCGGGCCGGCGCCCGGCCAGCTATGCCAACTTCATCGCGGCGGGGGCGCTGGTGCTGGCGCTGACCTATGTCACGTTTGAAATCCGCAGGCTCTATCACGGTCCGGTGCTGACACGCGGCCCCACCACCGGCGTCGAGCAGTACACCTACTCGATCGCGTGGCTGGCGTTCGGCGTCGTTCTGCTCGGCATCGGCATACTGCTCAATTCGCAGCGTGCCCGGCTCGCCTCCGCGGTGGTGATCGCGCTCACGATCCTGAAGGCGTTCCTGGTCGACATGTCGACGCTGACGGGTATCTACCGCGCGCTGTCGTTCATGTGCCTGGGCCTCGTGCTGGTGGCGATCGGCTGGCTGTACCAGCGGATCCTGTTCCGCCGGCAGGCGCCGCCGGCCGCGCCTGACGTGAAGTCAGGGCATAGTCGCCGGTAAGCGCCCCGTGGGCGTGGAAAGTTCAAGGCCCGGCTCCACAGGAGCCGGGCCTGTTATCGTCAGGCCGCCCTCACCGTATCGAGGAACTTGCCGACTTCGAGCTTGAGCCGGTTGCTCTCGACCGACAGCGACTGCGCCGCCGACAGCACCTGCGACGAGGCCGAGCCGGTCTCGCCGGCGCCGCGCTGCACGTCGGCGATGTTCGATGAGACTTGCGAGGTGCCCTCGGCGGCATGCTGGATGTTGCGGGATATTTCCTGCGTCGCCGCGCCCTGCTCCTCCACCGCCGCGGCGATGGTCGAGGATATCTCCGACATCCGGCCGATGGTGTCGCCGATCTCCTTGATCGCGCCCACCGAGTCCTGGGTCGCGGCCTGGATTCCGTTGATCTGCTGTCCGATCTCGCCGGTCGCCCTGGCGGTCTGCTCGGCCAGCGCCTTGACCTCGGACGCCACCACGGCAAAGCCGCGGCCGGCTTCGCCGGCGCGCGCCGCCTCGATCGTGGCGTTCAGCGCCAGGAGATTGGTTTGCCCAGCAATAGTGTTGATCAGCTCAACGACGTCGCCGATCCGGGCGGCGGCCTTCGACAATTCGCCGACGCGATCGTTGGTCTTCCGGGCCTGACTCACCGCCTCACCGGCGACCCGGGAGGATTCCTGGACCTGACGGCTGATCTCGTTGACCGACGAGGTCAGCTCTTCGCTGGCTGCGGCCACCGATTCCACGTTGGTGGAGGCTTCCTCCGATGCCGCCGCGACCGTGATCGCGAGCTCCAGCGACCGTTCGGCCGTCGCGGTCAGCGTATTGGCGGAGGCTTCCAGCTCGGTCGCC
>JAYSPJ010000921.1:0-4242 GCA_043722155.1 Bradyrhizobium sp. | reverse complement strand
CCGACGTCGTCGACCGTGGTATAGCGCACGATCCGGGTAACGCCGGTCTCCGGATCGATCTCGACCTCGCAGATGTGGGTGCCGTTCGGCCAGCTCGGGCCGTCGACCTCACCCTCGCTGTCGACGCTGAGCCGCGCGCCGCTCTCCTTCTTCGCAATCTCGAACAGGCCGATCCGCTTGTCGGTACCGACCACCGTCAACATGCCGTCGCGGTATTCGATGTCCTCGACCGAGGCTTCCAGAATGTTCGACGCCTTCTCGCGCGCCTTGGCGATCATGTCGCTGGCGGATACCGCGAGCGCCGTGCCGCCGACGAACAGCGAGCGCGAACCGACGCTGCCGAAGCCGGTGGCCAAGTCGGTATCGCCCTGCACGATGTCGATCCTGTCCATCGGGATGCCGAGCGCTTCCGACGCCATCTGCGTATAGGTGGTCTGCAGCCCCTGCCCCATCGCCATGGTGCCGGAATGCAGGATCACGCGGCCTTCCGCGGTCGCGTGCAGGCTGACCTTTTCGGTATGGGCGCGGCCGCCGGTCCATTCGATATAGCTGGTGAGGCCGCGGCCGTAGAGCAGGCCCTTCTTCTTCGCCGCTTTCTTGCGCGCGTTGAAACCGTCCCAGTCCGCGAGTTTCGACGCGCGCTCCAGCATGTGGGCGAACGCGCCGCTGTCATAGACCTGGCCGACCGCGTTGGTGTAGGGCAGCTGCGCCGGCTTGATGTAGTTCACCTTGCGAATGGCGCGCGGGTCCATCCCGATCTGCCTAGCTGCGGCGTCCATCAGCCGCTCGACGATGAAGACGCCCTCGGGGCGCCCCGCGCCGCGATAGGCGCCGACCGGTGCGGTGTGGGTCATGACCGATTTGACCTCGTAATGCACCAGCGGCAAGTCGTAGACGCCGGACTGCACGAAGGGGCCGAGCACCAGCGGGATGATGTTGCCTGCCCCGGCCGAATAGGCGCCGGTGCCGCCGACCGAGCGCACCCGATAGGCCAGCACGCGGCCCTTGGCGTCGAGCGCGAATTCGCCGGTCGAGGTCAGGTCGCGGCCATGGGTGCCGCCGACGAATTCGTCGGTGCGGTCGCCGCGCCAGCGAATCTTGCGGTTCAGTTTGACCGCGGCATAGGCGACGATGCCGTCTTCCGGATAAAGGCTGGTCTTCTGGCCAAAGCCGCCGCCGATATCGCCGACCAGCACGCGGATGCTCTCCTTTGGCCGCTTCAGCACGGCTTCCGCCAGCAAGTCGCGGGTCGAGCCCGGCGTCTGCGATTGCACGTGCAGGATCAGCCGTCCGGTTTTCTTCTCGATCTCGGCGATGGTCGAGCGCGGCTCCATCGCCGAGGGAATCAGCCGCTGGCTGACCAGATCGAGCGAGACGGTATGCGCGGCGCCGGCGAACGCCGCTTCCACCTTGGCGGCGTCGCCATAGCTCATGGCGGCGACGATGTTGTCCGGCGCCTCGGCCCACACCACCGGCGCGCCGGGTTTGGTGGCTTCAACCGGATCGACCACCGAGGGCAAAACTTCATACCCGATCGCGATCGCTTCGGCCGCAGTCTGCGCCGCTACCCGCGACGTCGCCACCACGGCCGCGACCGGCTCGCCGGCAAAGCGGACGATTTCATGGGCCAGCAGCCGGCGCGGCGGCACCGTCATCGGCTTGCCGTCCGGCCGCATGAACACCGACAGCGTCGGGATGGTGCCGATGTTGTCGGCGACGAGGTCGGCGCCGGTGTACACCGCCTCGACGCCCGGCATCCCGGCGGCCGCCTGGCCGTCGATCGATGTAATCCGGGCGTGGGCATGCGGCGAGCGCAGCACATACAGCCACAGCGCGCCGTCTTCCGGCTTGTCGTCGATGAACTGCCCCTTCCCGGTAAGCAATCGCTGATCTTCAAGACGCTTGACTAGCTTGCCCGCACCGAAACGTAGATTGCCGGGAAGAATGTTCATCAGTTTGTCCTTCGAGCCTTTTGTAACGTTGGGCGGGTTTTAGCGGATTTTGGGAATGAAACAACCAACCGCCGCCGTCATTCCGGGGCCCGCGTCAGCGCGAACCCGGAATCTCGAGCCAACAACCTCTGGATGGCGGGTCTGCGCCTGGTGGCGCACCCTCAGATGTGCAATTGCGCATCGGGGAATGACGGGTTGCTGCTACCCCATATCCCGCAATACCGCCTCGACCGCCTTGCGCTCGTCCGCCGTTAGCGCCGCTTGCGGCGGAACGGGATCGCCGACCTCGTAGCCCTGGATCGAAAGGCCAGCCTTGATGCAGGCGGCGAGGTTGTAGCGGGCGAAGGCCTCGTTGATGCGCCACAATTTGCGCTGCAGCTTCAAGGCGTCGTCCCAGCGCGCGGCCTTGCAGAGCTGGTAGAGTTCGACGCTTTGCCTCGGAATGATGCACGCCGGCCCGGCCATCCAGCCGACCCCGCCGATCAGCATCACCGCGGCCGGGATATGCGCCGACGCCGAAAACACGCGGATCGAGTCGCCGCAGCGGTTCATGATCGACAGCAGCCGCCCGGTATTGGTCGAGGCATCCTTGATGTAGCCGATGCGGGGATGCGCCGCGAGCCGGGCGATGACGTCGAGCGTCAGGTCCGAGCGCTGGAATTGCGGATTGGTGTAGATCACCACGGGAATATCCACCGCATCCGCGATGGCCCGGAAATAGGATTCGACCTGCGCATCGGCGAGCGGGAAATACGCTTCCAGGATCGCCAGAATGCCGTCGGCGCCGAGCCTCTCGCAGGCTTTCGCCTGCGCCACCGCATCCGCCGTCGAGGTCGAGGCGACGCCGGCGACCACCGGCACGCGGCCCTTTGCCGCCTCGATCGTGGTCTGCACCACGGCCAGACGCTGCGCGTTGTTGAGATAGGCGAACTCGCCGGTCGAACCGAGCGGCGTCAGCCCGTGCACGCCCGACGTGATGAGATCATCGCATAACCGGCCGAGCACATCGGTGCGGATCTGGCCGGACGGATCGATGGGGGAGACGAGATAGGGGAAGACACCGTGGAAATCGGTCATGAGATTGACTTTAGGACCTTCGCGGCGCCCGGGTCAAATTCGCAGCCGCGATCGCCGATCCGGCGATGGGCTCGAAGAATTTTCAAGGCCTCGGGTTCGTGGACGCCGAATCCCCTGTTACGGTCGCCTTCGAGATCGACCGGATTTCGGGCTGGGCAGATCGATCCCTGACGGTGACGGAGAATGCGATGTTCTCAAAATTTTCGCGTCGGCATTTTGCCAAGCTCACGGGGCTTTCCGCCTTTTTGGGGTTGGCGGCGACGCCCGCGAAGGCGGCGGATGGCGAGGTCAAGCCGGCAGCCGAGCGACACGCGCCGTTTCCCTTTCCGAACGATTTTGTCTGGGGCACCGCCACCTCGTCCTACCAGATCGAGGGCGCCGTCAACGAGGACGGCCGCGGCCGTTCGATCTGGGACACTTTTGCGCACACGCCGGGCAGGATCGAGGATGGCAGCAACGCCGACCGCGCCAACGATCACTATCATCGCTACCAGGAAGACGTCGGCCTGATCAGGGATCTCGGCGTCAAGGCCTACCGGTTTTCGGTTGCCTGGCCACGGGTGTTTCCGGAAGGCAGCGGCGCTGCGAACCCCAAGGGGCTCGATTTCTACAACCGCCTGGTCGATGAGTTGCTGAAGAACGGCATCGAACCCTACGCCACGCTGTATCACTGGGATCTGCCGCAGGCGCTGCAGGACCGTGTCGGCGGCTGGCAATCCAGCGACACCTCGAAGGCGTTCGGCGACTACGCGGGTTACGTGGCCGAGCGCCTGAGCGACCGCGTGAAAAACATCTTCACCCTCAACGAAGCCGGACGATTTCTGAATTTTGGCTACGGCTGGGGCATCGATGCGCCCGGCCTGAAACTGCCGACCGGCGAACTCAACCAGGCCCGTCACCACGTCGTGCTGGCGCACGGGCTCGCCGTGCAGGCGATCCGCGCGAAGGGCCGCGCCGGCACCAGGGTCGGTCCGGCCGAAAATATCGCCGCCTGCGTGCCGGCGTTCGACACACCGGACAACGTCCGTGCCGCAGAGATGGCGACGCGCGAGTTGAACGCGGGTTTTTTGGGCGTGATCCTCGAGGGCAAATACACCGACGGTTTTTTGGAATATGCCGGGAAGGACGCACCCAAATTCACCACCGACGAATTGAAGATCATCTCCTCAAAGAACGATTTCGTCGGCCTCAATATCTACGCGCCGCAATTCTA
>JAYSPJ010000920.1:0-3716 GCA_043722155.1 Bradyrhizobium sp. | reverse complement strand
ATGAATGCCGGCAAGGTCGACCAGCTCGGCACGCCCGAAGATATCTACGACCGGCCGCAATCGGAATTCGTCGCCCGCTTCATCGGCGCCAGCAATGTGATCAAGGGCATCGCCCGCGACGACAATCATATTGCGTTTTCCGGCGCCACCCTGCGGGTGACGGGCGCCACGCTCAGCGCCGGCCAGAGCGGCGTTGTCGCGATCCGCCAGCACGACATCCAGCTGTCGACGCAGCCGCCGAACGATCAGCAGAACGCGGTCAAGGCCACCGTGACGCGCCAGGTGTTTCTCGGCGCCAACCGCGACTACATGGTCGAAACATCCGACGGCACCACCTTGCGCGTGGTGACGGCGACGGAAAACGCCGTGGCCAGGGGCGCCGAGGTCTGGCTCCATCTGCCGCCCGAGCGCTGCCGGGCGCTGAGCCGCTGACAGGACGAGAGGCAGGACGCGATGACGAAGCAAAAACTTTCCAGGCGCGACATTCTCAAGCGCTCGCTCACGGGCTCGACCGCGCTGGCGCTCGGTGCGGTATTCGCATCACCCGCCCGCGCCGCGGCGCCGCCCCCCGAAGCCATCACGCCGCAACTGATTGAAGCGGCGAAGAAGGAAGGCAAGGTGGTCTGGTACACCTCGATCGACCTGTCGGTGTCGGAAAAGATCGCCGCCTCTTTCAAGGAAAAGTTCGGCGGCATCGAGGTGCGGGTCGAGCGCACCGGCGCCGAACGGGTGTTCCAGCGCGTCGGCCAGGAATACGCCAGCAACGTCCACGCCGTGGATATCGTCAATTCGTCGGACGCCGCGCACCTGTTGGCCTGGAAGAGGCAGGGCCTGCTGCTGCCCTACGTGCCGGAGGACGTCGCAAAGCATTACAAGCCCGAGCACCGCGATGCCGACGGCACCTATGCCGGCTTCCGCGCCACGCTGAGCCCGATCGCCTACAACACCAAACTGGTGAAGGCCGAGGACGCGCCCAGGAGCTTCAAGGATCTGCTCGATCCCAAATGGAAGGGCAAGATCGTCAAGGCCCATCCCGGCTACAGCGGCACCATCCTGACCGCGACCTTCGAGATGGTCCGCGACATCGGCTGGGAGTATTACGAGAATCTGGCGAAGCAGAACATCATGCAGGTGCAATCGGCGACCGATCCGCCGAAGAAGCTCTCGCTCGGCGAGCGCAGCGTGATGGCCGACGGCACCGAATACAATATCTTCCTGCTCAAGGAGGCCGGCCAGCCGGTGGAGGTGGTCTATCCGACCGAGGGCACGCCGTTCATCGTCGGGCCGAACGGCATCTTCAAGGCGGCGCCGAATCCCAGTGCGGCCAGGCTGTTCCAGAATTATTGCTTCACCCCGGAAGCGCAGCGGATCGTGATCGACGCGGGCGGGCTGCGCTCGCTGCATACGCAGGTCAAGGAACATCCGGGCCGCAAGCCGCTCGCCGACATCAAGCTGATGAAGGAAGACGCCGAAGGCGCGGAAAAGCAAAGCGAAGAGATCAAGGCCCGCTACCAGAAGATTTTTCGTGTTTGAGTGAGCCGTCATTGCGAGGAGCGACGCGACGAAGCAATCCAGCTTTTTCGCAACCGTAAGAAAGCTGGATTGCTTCACTGCGCTCGCAATGACGACGAACCAGGGAACCACGATGCGAAAGAAGCTCACCCGACGTGACCTGCTCAAGGGCTCGGCCGCCCTCGGAATCACCGTGTTCGCCGCGCCCGCAAGGGCCGCGGCTCCCGAACCGGTGGCCATCACGCCCGCGCTGGTCGAAGCTGCGCGCAAAGAGGCAAAGGTGGTGCTGTATTCGTCGATGGACCTGCCGGTCGGCGAGAAGCTCGGCAAGGCCTTCGAGGCGCAATATCCGGGGATAGCGGTGCAGATCGAGCGCTCCGGCTCGGAACGGCTGTTCCAGCGGATCGAGCAGGAATTCGCCAGCAACATCCGCGCGGTGGACGTCATCAACAGCGCCGACGCCTCGCACTTCATTCCATGGAAGGCGAAAGCCTGGCTGGCGCCGTTCGTCTCGGAAGACATCGCCAGGCATTTTCCGCCGCAGTATCGCGATCCCGACGGCATGTTCGCCACCACGCGGCTCTGGCTGTCGTCGATCGCCTACAACACCAATCTGGTGAAGCCGGACGACGCTCCGAAGAGTTTTGCGGATCTGCTGGACCCCAAATGGGCCGGCAAGATGGTAAAGGGCCATCCGGCCTATAGCGGCACCATCATGACCACGACGTTCCAGCTGGTGCGCGAATTGGGCTGGGAATATTTCGAGAAGCTGTCGAAGCAGCGCATCATGCAGGTGCAATCGTCCACCGACCCGCCGAAGAAGCTGGCGCTGGGCGAGCGCGCAGTGATGGCCGACGGCAACGAATATAACGTCGTGCTGCTGAAGGAAGCCGGCCAGCCGGTCGAACCGGTCTATCCGACCGAGGGCACGCCGACGATCTCGGGGCCGACCGGAATCTTCGCAAGCGCGCCGCATCCCAACGCCGCAAGACTGTTCCAGGCCTGGCTGCATACGCGGCAAACCCAGCAATTCTTCATCGACTTCACCGCGCAATATTCGGTTCATGCGCAGGTGCAGTCGAAGCCGGGCCGCCGCAGGATTTCCGACATCAAGCTGATGAAGGAAGATGCCGAGGGCGTCGAGAAGATGACGGAAGAAATCAAGACGCGCTATGCGCGGCTGTTTCGGGTGTAACGCCTCATGGTGAGGAGGCGCGTCAGCGCCGTCTCGAACCATGAGACCACAATGCATCTCATCCTTCGAGACGCGGCCAAGAGGCCGCTCCTCAGGATGAGGCACACGACTCGCGGATAACATGACCCTCACCACCACGACCATCGACGGCACACGCGGAACATTCGACTGGACCAGGCCGGTGCTGGCGGTGTTCGCGGCGTGCCTGGTCCTGCTGATCGTGCTGCCGCTGTCGTGGCTCGCGGTCTACAGCGTCACCGACAAGGCCGGGCACGTGACCCTGCAGAACTTCGTCACGCTGTTTTCGGATCCCGATTTTCTCGATCCGCTGCTGACCACCGCCATCATCGCCACCAGTTCCGCCTTCATCTGCTGCATCGTCGCGGCTCCGATGGGATGGCTGGTGTCGCGCACCGACATGCCGGGGCGGCAGTTCATCCGCGCACTGGTCACGGCCTCGTTCGTGACGCCGCCGTTTCTCGGCGCGGTGGCCTGGGAGCTGCTGGCGGCGCCCAACAGCGGACTGCTCAACCAGCTGTACCGCCTGGTGACCGGCCAGGAGGCCGGCGAGCATCTGTTCAACATCTACTCGCTGACCGGAATCATCTTCGTCATTTCCTGCTACACGTTCCCCTTCGTGTTCGTGCTGGTGGCGAACGCGCTCGACAACATGCCCGGCGAACTGGAGGACGCTTCCGCGATCCTCGGCGGCAGGGCATGGACCACGGCGCGGCGCGTCACCATCCCGTTGGCGCTCCCTGCCCTCGTGGCCGGATCGCTGATCGCCTTCCTGCAGGCCATGACGCTGTTCGGCTCGCCGGCGATCCTGGCGCTGCCCGCCGGCTTCCACACCATGACCACGAAAATCTGGAGCCTGTTCCAGTATCCGCCGAAGCTGGAGCTCGCCGCAGCTGCCGCGGTGCCGCTGCTGCTGCTGACGATTCTGCTGCTGCAGGCGCAGAAATTCATCCTCGGCCGCCGCGGCTATTCGGTGGTCGGCGGCAAGTAT
>JAYSPJ010000919.1:0-3516 GCA_043722155.1 Bradyrhizobium sp. | reverse complement strand
GGCGGCTGCCGCGAGACGGCAAGGCCGTTCCCGTCGTCTCCGACTTCTTCGATTTCTCGATCTATATCGACGCCGACGAGGCGGTGCTGCGCGAATGGTACGTAAAGCGCTGGCTGACGCTGCGCGACACGGCGTTCACCGATCCGAAATCCTACTTCCATCGCTATGCGCTGCTGTCCGACGAAGAGGCCATCGCGACCGCAAACGCGATCTGGGAGCGCACCAACCTCGCCAATCTCGAGGAAAACATCCTGCCGACGCGGCCGCGCGCGACGCTGATCCTGAAGAAAGGCGCCGACCACGTGGTCGAAACCGTGGCGCTGCGGCGGCTCTGAGCCGGCTCACCACGGTCTGCGCCGCGGGCCGCCTCAGGCCGCCAGATGCCGCGAGGCGGCGAGGCCCGCCAGCGCATCGGCGAGCTTTTCGCGATCGAGCGGCTTGATCAGAAATCCGTCCATCCCGGCTTCGAAGCAGGCGTAGCGATCTTCCACCAGCGTATTGGCGGTCAGGGCGAGGATCGGCGTCTGGCGGCCGGGCTGGCCGGCCTCGCGCTTGCGGATCCGCCTGGTGGTCTCGATGCCGTCGAGTTGCGGCATCTGGATATCCATCAGCACGAGATCATAGGGCGCGCCGGCGGATTTGGCCGCCAGCCAGGATTCCAGCGCTTCCTCGCCGTTGGTGGTGATGACCGCGTGATGCCCGAGCCGCGTCAGCAATGAGCGCATCAACAGCGCGTTGATCTCGTTGTCTTCCGCCACCAGGATGGCAAGGCCGCGCGCCGGCGCGACCGCGGGCGTCGCGACATTGTCGGGCGTATCGATCAGGGCATCGCCGGCAAGATCGGGCGCCGCCACTTCCGGCGCCGTGGTCAGGCGGGCCGCGAGCGAGGCGGCGCGCAGCGGTTTGATCAGGTAGCCGGTGAAGGCGGAGGCGGTGGAGGGTTGCAGTTCATGCCGGGTGGCCGGCGTGAACAACACGATGCGCTGCGTCGCGTGGGTGCGGGCGGCTTCGCCCAACGCTGCGACTTCGCGGGCGCCGAGGGCGTGGTCGAACAGCACGGCGTGCCAGCTCCGCTCCGGCAGCAGCGCCTGCGCCGCCGCGATATCCGAGACCATGCAGGTCTGGCCGCCCCAGCGCTGCAACCGCCGCGCGATCAGCGAAGCCTCGATGCTCTGCGGCGCCACCAGCATGATCGATTGATCGGTCAGATCCGGCGCGGCAAACGCCGGTTGTTCACTTGTCTTGCCTTCGGCAGCGGCGAGCGGAATCGACACCTCGAAGGTCGAGCCGACGCCGGGCTGGCTCTGCAGCGTGATGCGGCCGCCCATGCGTTTGACGATGCGCTCGGAGATGCTCAAGCCCAGGCCGGTGCCGCCGTAGCTGCGTGCGATGCGGTCGTCGGCCTGCTCGAACTCGCGGAAAATCCGCTCTCTCGCCTCCGGCGCGATGCCGATGCCGGTGTCGCGGACCAGGAAACTGATTTCATTGGGCCAGATGCCGGGCTCGACGATCAGCGCCACGCCGCCGGTCGAGGTGAATTTGATGGCGTTGCCGGCGAGATTGAGCAGCACCTGGCGCAGCCGCGCCGCGTCGCCCACCACTTCCATCGGCAGCCGCTCGTCGACATAGGCGGCGATCTCGAGCTTCCTCGCCTGCGCCCGCGGCGCCAGCAATTCGGTGATGTCCTCGATCAAGGCGGAAAGCGCGAACGGGCGGTGTTCGAGATCGATCTTGCCGGCTTCGATCTTGGAATAATCCAGCAGTTCCTCGATCAGCGTCAACAGCGCGTCGCCCGAGGTCTTGACCGCCTTGGCATAGGTCATCTGCTCCGGCGTCAGCGGCGTATCCAGCAGCAGGCCGCTCATGCCGATGATGCCGTTCAGCGGCGTGCGGATTTCATGGGAGGCCATCGCCAGGAAGCGCGACTTGGCGCGGTTGGCGGCGTCGGCATGATCGCGGGCCTCGCCGAGCGCGCGCTCGGTCTCGGTGCGGTCGGTGACGTCGCGGCCGACGCTCTGCATTTCCGCAGGCCGGCCGGCATCGCTGCGGATCAGGCCTTCGCGCCAGGCGATCCAGCGCGGGCCGATCGCGGTTGCGATTTTCTGGTCGTGAATCCGGGTGCCGTTGCTCTCGATCGCGGTGTCGCCCTGCGCCAGCACGTTGAGCGCGAAACGGCTGCCGATCAGCGCGCTGCGCGGCATTTCCGCCAGCTCGCAATAGGCATCGTTGACGAAGGTGATGCGGCCGTCGCCGTCGCGCAGCACGATCAGGTCGCCCTGCGATTCGAACAGGCTGCGGGCGCGTTGCTCGGCCTCCTGCAGTTCCCAATTGCGGTCGGCCAGCGCTTCGTTGTGCAGCGCCATCTTGCGCATTTTCTGCCGCACCCAGCGCAGCCGGAAGCTCAGCGTGGCGAGCGCGACGCAGGCGAGCGCGAACAGGAAGCTGGCGCCGATCGCGAAGGCGTGGGGATCGTAACCGGAGCCCTCGGACCGGCTGCCGGAGATGAAACCATAGGCGCCGCCGAAGGCGGCCGAGAAGATCATGAAGGAGCGGACGGCGAAGGTGAGCCACGGATGGCGCCGGGCGAAGCGGCGCATGCGTAGCTTGATCCGGAAAATCCGCCGCTTCATGCCGTGACCCTGTCGCTGTATCGTCGCGTTCGTCGCCGCGCCGACGATGGGCCGGCGACGTTGCGAAGTGCTTGAGGCCGGACGGCTTCGCGAAAACGTGGCTAATGAAACGTTAAGCAAAGCGTTTTCGAGCGAAGTGGATACCGGTTCGCGTGAAGAAAACGCGTCAAACCAAGAGTTCAGAGCGCTGCGGCGGCCAGCCGGCGCGGCGCGCCGTTGGCGCCGACGATCAGGGCGGCGGCATCGCGCGCCGAAAAGCGCTTCGATGCGACAAAGATCCGGTAATCGGCCGGGCCGTCCGTCGACAGATAGATCACGGGCTCGGATGCCGATGAGGTGGCCGAGATCGCCACGAAGCGGGTCGCCGCGTTGACCGCGCAGCCATCGGCTTCCGTGCTGCCGGCATCGTCGAGCACGGCGAAATCGGCGGCCGCGGCGTTGTCGGTGAGCTGGACCCGCACGGTGGCCAGCGCAGGATCCTGGGTGAAACTGACGTGCAACTGGGCCTGCCACGGCATCGCGGCGATCTGGACCGACCCCTCGCCGACCGCGATGCAGGGATGGGCGCCAGGCAGGAAATCGCCGCGCGCGATCACGGCGGCAACCAGCAACGGAAAGGCCGAGGCCAGAATCTTCAAACGCAACATGACACGCACTCGCTCGCCGATAGGCCGGGGAAACGCAACGGCTTATGGTTGGCAGAGGGTAAAGAAAACTCGTTACCGTTGGGTTGACGGGGCTCAACTCGCGGTCGTCGTCCCTGCGGACGCAGGAACCCATACGCCGTGCCGTCAATTTTGGAAGACGCTGTTGGATGAATCTTGCAAACTCGCTAACGGCAGTGGTTATGGGTCCCGGATCGCGTTCGCTACGCTCACTTGTCCGG
>JAYSPJ010000918.1:0-4137 GCA_043722155.1 Bradyrhizobium sp. | reverse complement strand
CCAAAAGATCGGCCATCCGCAGGCCGGCGCCACCACCGCCTGGGTGCCGTCGCCGACGGCGGCGGTGCTGCACGCCCTGCACTATCATGAGATCGATGTGCCCGCCCTGCAGGCGGCGCTGGCCGTTGCGGCGGCGAAAACGGGGCTGGATGACCTGCTGACCCCGCCGCTGGCGCGGTCCAACTGGAGCCCGGCCGACGTGCAGCAGGAGCTGGACAACAATGCCCAGGGCATCCTCGGCTATGTGGTCCGCTGGATCGACCAGGGCGTCGGCTGCTCCAAGGTGCCGGATATCCACGACGTCGGCCTGATGGAAGACCGCGCCACCTTGCGCATCTCGAGCCAGCATCTGGCCAACTGGCTGCATCAGGGCGTCATCAGCAGGGAACAGGTGATGGAATCGCTGAAGCGCATGGCGGTCGTGGTGGATGGACAGAACAAGGACGATCCGCTGTACCGGCCGATGGCCCCGCGCTTCGACGGCACAGCCTTCAAGGCCGCCTGCGATCTGGTCTTCAAGGGACGCGAGCAGCCGAACGGCTACACCGAGTTCATCCTGACGGCGCGGCGCCGGGAAGCCAAAGCGGCGGGGTAGCGCCCGATTCAATAAGCGGCGGCATACCGTCACTGAAAGTCGAAATGCCCCGGCCTTCGCCGGGGCATTTTTATTCGCGTACTCAGAACACCGCGATGTATTTCAGCAGCGAGATCACCCCGAGCACGATCACGACGACGCGGGCGATCTGCTTGGCGCGGCCGTCCAGCGGCAACAGGTTGATCAGATAGAGAATGAGGATAACGACGAGAAATGTGACGAGTACGCTGATGAGCATCCGGGTCCCCTGGGGCGTGATGAGAGAGCGATAGGCTGTTCGTCCAACGTCCGATGGGCTCGCCGGGTTCCAGCGATGGAACCCAATTTTTTCCCGAAAAACTCAATACTTTCAATGGCCGCGTAGTTTTACGGCAGCAGCACTGTCTAAACCTTTACCAATCTTGGTCTAACTGGACGAAATCTGGGGGGCCTCATGCTGAATCGTCTGACCGTATCCGCGCTGCTGAAGACCGTCATCCTGACCACCGCATTCTGCGTTGTCGTCGGGTTTTCGCTCAACGCCTGGGATTCCTAGGGCCGCCTGCAGGTCACGAGCCGCATCGCGGTGGTCGCCGAAACCTCGGCGAACCTTTTCAAGGCGATGCATAATCTGCGCACCGATCGGTCCACGACCAACCGGCTCCTGAATTCCGATCAGCCGATGGACGGCGACATCGAAAAATACCTGCGCAGCCTGCGCGACACGGAAATGCCCGCGATGGGCAGCGCGCTCGGGATGCTTCCCACGATCGAATTCGGCCAGCAGAAGACGCTGGTGCCGGAGCTCGATCGCCTGTTCAAGGCATTGACCGCGCAGCAGAAGGAATTCTGGGACGAAGTCCGCAAGCCGAAGGCCTCGCGCCGCGCGGCGCTGGCCAAGGAATATATGGATACGACCCAGGCATTGCTCGAGACGCTGGACAAATTGTCCGCTTCGCTCGCCGCCGCGGTCAACCATCAGGACGCCACGATCGACCAGTTGCTGGCGATCAAGCAGACTGCCTGGCTGTTGCGCAACACCGCCGGCGAGGCTTCGCTGTTGATTTCGCAAGGGCTCGCCGCCGGACGCTCCGCGCCCGAAACACGTCTGACCTATACGAAATTCACCGGCGGCACCGACACCGCGTGGAATGCGCTGGAATTGGCGGCGTCGGGAATGCAGCTGCCGCAGGCGCTGTCCAGCGCGATCGCCGCGACCAAGAAGGCCTATTTCGAACCGGAATACCTCGGATTGCGGGAGCGCCTGCTGTCGGCCCTGATCGCCGGCGAGAAGGCCGAATTGACGGCGAATCAGTGGAGCCCGCTCACGGTCGGACGCCTCAGCGCCGCGGTCAACGTCGCCGAGGCCGGCCTCGACGCGGCCAAGGAACACACCGCGCAGCAGCATTCCGCGGCGCTGCGTTCGCTGATTTTGCAGCTCATGCTGCTGACCGGCGCGCTGGTGCTGACATTCGGCGCCATGATGGCGGTCACCCGCCGCGTCATCAGACCGCTGCACAACATGCGCGACGCCATGCTGAAGGTCGCTTCCGGCGATCTGGCGGTTGAAACCGGATACGAACAGCGTGCCGACGAGATCGGCGCGCTCGCCGGTGCCCTCAATACCTTCAAGCAGCAGGCCGAGGACAAATCCCGGATCGAAGTGCAGGAGCGCGAACGCAACGTCGGCGCCACCGCACGCCAGCAGGCGATCGAGACCTACGTCGGCGAATTCGAAACCATGGTACGCCAGACGCTGCAACAGCTGGGCGACGCTTCCAGCCAGATGCGAACCACCTCGACGGGCCTGTCGGCGGTTTCCCGCCAGACCAACGAGCGCGTCCAGATCGCCGAGAAGGCGTCCGGCGAAGCCTCGATGAGCGTCGAGAGCGTGGCTTCGGCGTCGGAGGAATTGAGCGCTTCGATCAACGACATCAGCCAGCAGGCGGCGCATGCCGCAGGAATCGCCAGCCGCGCGGTCAGTCAGGCACGGGACACCGATGGCACGGTTCAGGGGCTGGCGAAATCGGCAGCCCGGATCGGCGAAGTGGTTGGCCTGATCAACACCATCGCGGCCCAGACCAATCTCCTGGCGCTGAACGCGACCATCGAAGCGGCGCGCGCCGGCGAAGCCGGCCGCGGCTTTGCCGTGGTGGCCTCCGAGGTCAAATCGCTGGCCAGCCAGACCGCCAAGGCGACCGACGAAATTTCGGGGCAGATCGCCGACATTCAGAAGGTGGCCGGCGAAGCCATCGATGCCATCAAGGGCATTGGCAGCATCATCGGCGAGGTCAATGAGGTGGCGACCGCCATCGCGGCCGCGGTCCAGCAACAGGGCGCCGCCACCCAGGAGATTACCTGCAGCACGCAGTTCGCTGCACAAGGCACCAAGAACGTCTCCGACAACATCACCGGCGTCAAAGCCGACGCCGACGCATCCGCGGCAGCGGCCGAGGACGTCAAGCAAGCCTCCGAGACGCTGGAGACGCAGAGCCAGCAACTCGGCAATCAAGTCACCCAGTTCCTGGGCAACATTCGTGCGGCCTGATCAAATATCCATCGTTATGCCCGGCTTTTTCCGGCCAAGACGAGGTTTACTCCCTCGCCACCACCGGCACGCGCTGATAGCGCGCCTGGACGCGGTCCGAGGCGGGCGAGAAGTTGAGCGCCGCGCCGCGCTTGTCGGCGCTGCGGTTGGCCACCACCAGCCCGCTCTCGCCGGCGACGATGTCGCCCCGGCGCAGCGTCGGATCGTTCTCGATCTTGACCGGCGCGAGGCCGATCTGGTCCTTGCCGTTGCAGGTGCATCCCGCCACCATCTCGTTGCGATAACGAAACGCATTCGGCAATTCGGAATAGGGCTTGCCGCTGTCGGTCGCGGCGTTATCGATGCTGCTGCCATAGACGATCTTGGTGTCGCTGGCCGGACAGAAACTATTGCACGACGCCGCCCGGCTTCGATTGTCCGGCCCGTTGACCGGGAAATAGCGTCCGTCGCAAGTACGCACGCAATAGGCCTGGCCGCCGCCATAACCGCGCGGGCGCGGCTCACCCTGCGGAGCGAATAGTCCCCCCTCGCCGGCAAATGGCAGCTGAATCTGCGGCGCCCGCGAGCGGCCGAAGCCACCGAACAGCGCCGAGAAGAAATCTTCCGCCTGTGCCGCAGGCGCCAGCGCCGCGGCGCACAGCATCGCCGCCGCTCCCAACGCCAATCGTTTGCCTGAAATCCAGTTCATCCTGGTCTCCCGAACCCGTCAGTACAGCGACGATGTCGAAACGTTCATCGCCTGGCGGCCCGGTGAGATCGTCGTCACGACGGGGCGCTGCTGCGCTGCCACCGGGCGAACGGTAATCGTGGTCCTGGTCGCCAGGTTCCTCGTCGCCAGGTGCGGCGAGCTCTTCGGCAGCACCACCACCTTGGTGCCGATCGTGACACGGCTGAACAGGTCGGCGACATCATCATTGGTCAGGCGGATGCAGCCCGAGGAGACGAACTTGCCGATGGTCGAGGGATCGTTGGTGCCGTGAATGCGGTAGACGCTGGAGCCGAGATACATGGCGCG